>CASEWU010000152.1 GCA_949291725.1 uncultured Bacillota bacterium | reverse complement strand
GGTCGATGTCGGGCGTATCGGCGAGCGGTTTTGCTTCAAAATCGCCGAAACTGCGTTCGATGATCCGTTGATCTTTTATGATTTCGGGGACGGGGCCGCGGTTGACGGATAAAACCAGTCGGCAGGTCTCTTCTGCACGCACCAAGGGTGAACAGAATGCGGCATCGAAACGTATATCTTTGAGCTGTTCCCCTGCAAGTTTTGCGGCGTTTTTTCCCTGTTCGGTCAAGGCGGAGTCGTGTCGTCCGCACAAAAGCCCGAGACGGTTGTATTCCGATTCTCCGTGCCGGATCAAATACAGCATGATATTCTCCTTTGGCGGCAAGCCGCTCTTTTTTCGTTTGTAAACTTTTTTATTTTCCCAACGCGCAGGAAATACGGACGTTTTCTTGCAAGGCAAACCTATGTCAAGGCAAGAGATCTGCCGTGCAGTAGAAACGAGTGCGCACTTTCTTTTAACGCAAACCTTTGTCCAAGGGAATAGAACTGCTGCGCGTCGGATGCGTGCCGTCCTTTTTTTGCAAAAACCTGCGGTTCACGTCGCAAAAATGAGTCCCTGAATTCAGTCTTTTTTTGCGGCGGGAATGTGTGTCGCGGCAATGTCTGAGATCAAGCAGATCTTGGCGGAGGCACTTCTGAGAATGCAGGAGCCATTAATCGAAGTTGCCTGTGGCAAAAAGGGGAAGGTGCGGTCCGTACGGACGGCAGACGGCATCAAAAAGACGGCTTCTTCCGAAGCCGTCGGGGATCAAGAGCAAGGTCAGATGACGACGATATTTTTTTCTTCGAATTTTTCTTTAACATTCTGGGGAAAATTATCGTCGGTGATGAGAACGTCGATGTTATCGGGCGAAGCGAAGGTATAGGGCATGATCTTGCCGATTTTGGACGTATCGAGCATCATATACACCATTTTCGCGCGGGCGAGGATAAATTTCAAGAGATCGGATTCCACTTGCGAGATGCAGGAGAAGCCCTGCTCGAAAGAAAAAGCGGAAGCGGAGATGATGGCAAGTTCGAAATTCGTATTTCCCAGGAAAACTTTGGTATAGGGGGAAGCGGTGGAGAGGTTTTCTTTGATGAGCGAACCTCCGACGAGAACCACTTCGGGCTGTTTTTTATGGGCGAGTTCTTCCGCGACCACGATGCCGTTGGTAAAAATATGGCAGGGACGGTCGGGGAGTTCTTTGGCGAGCTGCAGGGCGGTGGTGCCGCCGTCGAGGAACATGCTCACGCCCTCATCGATCAAAGAGACCGCTTTTTTGGCGATGACTTTTTTCGCATCGGTATTGATGGTAGATTTTTGAGCGTAGGCTTCTCCCGAGCGCTTTTGCACTTCCAGCACAGACATGGCGCCGCCGCGCACGCGGATGACTTTATTTTCTTTTTCCAGCTCCAGCAGATCGCGGCGGAGCGTCATATCGGAAACTTCCGGAAACTGTACTGCAAGTTCCTCCAGACTCATTTTTCCGTTCTTTTCGATCAAAAGGGCGATCTCGTCGATTCTCGTGCGTTTCGTAAGCCAAATCCTCCGTTGTGTGATTTTAACGGGGACATTATAACATATTTCACAGAGAATCGCAACGAAATTTTCATTATTTGTGAATGTTTTTCAGAGTTTTCAGAAAAAATTTTTTCGCGGCATAAAAAAGCATTGAAATTTCGGCGAAAAAATGTATAATAGAAGCTGAATAAAAATAAAATGTGGCGGTATGTTGCGATGAGTGAAAATTTTTTACAGGATCTGGACGAATATTTCAGCAAAAAGTATTCGAATTTTGATCTGATCAGTACCTTGCCGTCGTACGAATCGGTAACGATCTCGATGGTGCTGAAGAATAAAAACAGGATCGAGGAAGGGGAAGTCGCCACGAACGAGGTCCGTAAAATTTATTATCAGCCGCAGAGTGCGAAAGTGCTGGCGGAGCTGAAAGCGCGGTACGTGGACAATAATTTTACGTATTCGGTGCGGATCGCGCCTGCGAAAGTGCGGTTCAAATGTTTTTTCGGGATCCGTGCGGTACACGGGAAGGCGATCGAGCAGGTGGTTCGAAAATACGGGGAAGACCCGTCGGCGATGCCTGCAAAGCTTGGGATCGCGGAAGAAACGTGGAAGAAGACGCTGCGGGGCTGGTATATACCCGAAAAGGTACTTCTGTACAAGCTGGGGCTGCTTTTGGCGCTCCGCAAAGAGGATATGGATGCACTTATGCAGCTTTGCGGTGCATATTATGATTTTGCGGACGCGCGCGACGTAGTCGTGAAATATCTGATGGATTATCGCGTGTTCAATAAGGAATTTATCGATATGGCGTTCGATGAATTTCATATCCGCAGAATAATCTGACGGTTTTGCGTCTGCGGGGGGCAGAAGCAAGGCGAGGGAGAAAAAATTATGTTCAGACGTTTACGCGCGGACATCGAAGCGGCAAAGCGCAACGATCCTGCGGCGCGCAACAAATTTGAGATCTGGCTGACCTATTCGGGCGTGCACGCGCTCTCCTGGCACCGCTGGGCGAACCGTCTGTATCGGATGCACCTGAAGCTGCTCGCGCGCATGACGTCG
>CASEWU010000151.1 GCA_949291725.1 uncultured Bacillota bacterium | reverse complement strand
CGAGAGACCCGTTGACGGGTAGCAAGTAACCAATGCATGGCTGGCAGGCCAACTAAAAAACGCATTTGCGTTAAGCCAGTGAACAAGGGCTATGCCCGAAAAATAAAAACCACGTGCTACGCACGTGGATGATTATTTTTTTTGACGGCTTCGTTTGATATTCCCTAGGTCAATATGCGGAAAATAAGAGCCTCGCTTTGGCATAAGCGACATTTGTTGGCAAGTTGTGCGATGGACTGTTGTATGGGGGTATGAGCAAAGCGCAAGAGCTATCGGTGTTTTTTTGAGAAAAGTTCGGAAGGGATAGAATTCAAGGGCGGGGAATGGGCCGCTGAAGGAAAGGAGGTTATGCATGGAAAAAATCGGAAAGCATGAAGAGGGCAGGTGTATGATTTGCAAAGGGCCTGCGGAGCCGGGCAAAAAAATATGCGAATGCTGTCTGGAAAGTCTGGTTCTTTGCGATATGGAAAATTATCTGGCGAGAAAAACAACTGGTAAAATTTGCGGGGCGAACGGTTCAAACGCTTTTAAATAAAGAAAATTTGTGGTACAATTTGAAAGAAAAAGTGTAAGGACGGAGCTTCATGAAGATATTTGCGGTCAGTGATCTGCATTTGCCGGGGAATCAGGAAAAGCCTATGGATATATTTGGCGGAAACTGGACAGGGCATTTTGAAAAATTGCGAGCGGATTGGCTGGACAAAGTGAGTGCGGAGGACGCGGTGCTGCTTGCGGGAGACTTTTGTTGGGCGATGACGTTGGACGATGCGCTTTCCGATCTGAAGCGGCTGGCGGAATTGCCGGGGAAGAAAATATTGATACGCGGCAATCATGATTATTGGTGGTCAGGGATCACGGCACTGCGGAGCAGTGCGCCGGACGAAACATTTTATTTTCTTCAGAATGACTGCATGCGGCTGGAAGATTGGATCGTATGCGGGTCGCGCGGCTGGGCATGTCCGGGCAGTGCGGATTATGATGCGTCGGACGAAAAGATCTATAAACGCGAATGCGAAAGATTTCGCTTGGCGTTTCGTTGTGTCGGGAAAGAGCGTCGGGAAGGGGACAAGCTTTTGTGTATGATCCATTATCCGCCCTTCAATGCGAAAAAAGAGGATTCGGCGTTTACGCAGATGTTTGAAGAGCAGCGCGCGGATGTCGTTGTATATGGTCATATCCATCAGAATGCGGGCAGTTATCCGCTTCAATGCGAAAGGAACGGAATACGATATTATTTGACTTCCTGTGATTTGCTTGGCTTCCGTCTGGTTCAGATCGTTTAGAAGGCTTATATCCGCTGTTTTAAAGGTGTTTGATATAAATCAGAATATACTACGAGGGGAAGAATAATCGGATAAGAATAAACAATAGAAACGGGCGGCTGTAAGTGTGTTTGCAGCCGCCCGTAAATTTTTTTGAAAAGTTTTCTCAGATGCTTTACTTTGTTTTGTGAGTGTGCTAAAATAAAAAAGTAAAATGACTTTAATGATTCGGTACGGGATGCCGGAAAGTCTTAAAAAACGGAATGACAGGGCGCAGTGCGTCCGTGTTTTGCCGCAAATCGGATTAGGATTTTTCACGCCCGTGCTCAACGCACGGGCGTTTTTTTTGTAAACGGAGCGATGGTTTTTTGTTTTGCAAGAAATGCGGCGAAGCGGGGAGCAAGCCTGAGAGGGCTGATCGGATGAATAAAGCGGAAGGAGAGAAAAATGTCCGAACATGTGATTCTGGATGCGGCGGCGATCGCGCGTATGCTTACGCGGCTTTCGCATGAAGTAGTGGAAAAAAACAAAGGGACGGACGGGTTATGCCTGTTGGGGATCCGCCGACGCGGTGAGATCGTAGCGGAGCGTATACGAGCATTGATCGGCAGGTTTTACGAATGCTTTCCGCCTTGCGGAGGGATCGATATCGGGATGTATCGGGATGATCTGGTCAGCGGATTTTTTGTTCCGGATGCGCGGATCAACAAACTGGATTTTTCGGTGGACGGAAAAAATGTTGTGTTGTGCGACGATGTGTTGCATACGGGCAGGAGTGTTCGTGCGGCGATCGAAGCGATCATGGATCTGGGCAGGCCAGCGAAGATCATGTTGTTGGTATTGTGCGACCGCGGCGGAAAAGAAATGCCGGTGTGTCCGGATTTTGTCGGGAAAAACATTCCTACTTCACGGCAGGAATTTATAGATGTGCGGCTGTGTGAGATCGAAGGCGAAGATTCGCTGGGTATCGTAACCGCACCGGAAACTACGCAAAAAATTTAACGAGAGGTCAATAGAATGATAGGAAAGGATATGCTCGGGCTGTACGATGCTACGGCTGAGGATATAATGCTGATTCTTGACACGGCGGTGGGGATGAAAAAACTTCTGACCCAGAACCTGAAAAAGCTTCCGCACTTGCAGGGCAGAACGGTAACGACTCTGTTTTATGAAAACAGTACGCGGACGCGCTGTTCGTTTGAGCTGGCGGCGAAATATTTGGGGGCCGGCACGGTAAATATTACGGCTTCGTCGAGTTCCGTGCAGAAAGGTGAAACGTTGATCGATACGGGATATACTTTGGATGCAATGAAGAACGATGTGATCGTGATCCGGCATCCGATGGGCGGAGCGCCGCATCTTTTGGCACGAAATGTGAAGGCGTCGGTTGTAAACGGCGGGGACGGTATGAATGAGCATCCTACGCAGGCTCTTCTCGATTTTTATACGATGCGCGAAAAATTCGGATCGCTCAAGGGACTGAAAGTTGCGATCCTCGGCGATATCAAGCATTCTCGCGTGGCAAAGAGCAATTTGTTCGGGTTGACAAAACTCGGTGCGGAAGTTGTGATGTATTCGCCTGCAACGCTCATGCCGCAGGGAATCGAGCGGTTGGGTGCGAAGGTTGCAAAATCTCGCGAAGAGGCGCTTGCGGGGGCAAATGTCGTGATGGGGCTACGCATTCAGTTGGAAAGAATGCACGGCGGATTGTTTCCTTCTCTTTCCGAATATGCAAAGTATTACGGCGTGGACGAAGAGCATCTGCGCCTGGCGGACAAGGATTGCATTGTCATGCATCCGGGCCCTGTGAATCGCGGGGTTGAATTTACGTCGGATGTCATCGATGCCGAAAATTCCAAGATCACCGAACAGGTTTTAAACGGAGTCGCTGTGCGTATGGCGCTGTTGTTCCTGCTCGTTAAAAACAGACAGGGAGGCGAGAAAAATGAGTAAACTTCTCATAAAGGGCGGTACGGTTGTTTTCCCGACAAAATCTGAGATTTGCGATCTGTTGATCGAGAACAAGAAAATAATCAAAATTGCTAAAAATGTTGAGGATAGTGCGGCTAAGGTGATCAATGCAGACGGAATGCATATTTTTCCGGGGTTGATCGACATGCATGTTCATTTGCGCGAACCGGGCTATGAATATAAGGAAGATATTGCGAGCGGCAGCGCGGCGGCGGTGCATGGCGGTTTTACGCAGGTGTGCTGTATGCCGAATACGCAGCCGGTGTGTGATAATGCGGCGGTTGTCGGATACATTGTGGCGCGCGGGAAGGAAGTCAATTTGTGTAAAATTCATCCGATCGGTGCGATCACAAAGGGAGAGCAGGGAGAGCAGCTCGCGGAAATGGGAAAGATGAAAGACGCGGGGGCTGTAGCGGTCAGTGATGACGGCAGGCCTGTTTCCAATGCGCGGATCATGCGCCTCGCGATGGAGTATGCTTCCGATTTCGGCTTGATCTGTCTTTCGCATTGCGAAGATAAAGATCTGGTAGACGGCGGAGTCGTCAATGAAGGATACAACAGTACTCTGGCCGGGATGAAGGGAATACCCCGTGCGGCGGAAGAGATCATGATCGCGCGCGAGATCATTTTGGCGGAAACGCTTGGAAAGCGCGTGCATATTTGCCATGTTTCGACCAAGGGCGGCGTACAGCTTTTGCGGGAAGCGAAAGCGCGCGGTGTGCAGGTAACGGCGGAAACCTGCCCGCATTATTTTTCGCTGACGGATGACGTTGTGATGTCGTATGATGCAAATACGAAAGTAAATCCTCCTTTGCGGGAAGCGGAAGACGTGGCGGCGATCCGGGAAGGTCTTCGCGACGGTACGCTGGATTGCATCGTAACGGATCATGCACCGCATCACAGAGATGAAAAGAATGTAGAATATAATCTTGCGGCTTTCGGGATCAGCGGCATAGAAACTTCGTTCTCGCTGTCGTACACATATCTTGTAAAGACAGGAATTTTGACGTTGGAAGAGCTTGCGTGCCGCATGAGTTTGAATCCTGCCAAGATCCTCGGACTGGAAGGCGGAGAGATTCAAGAAGGCGGAGTTGCAGATCTGATGATCGCGGACTTGGGAGAAAATTATACGATCGACAGTAAAAAATTTGTTTCCAAGGGGAAGAACACTCCGTTTAACGGCATGCAGGTTTCCGGAAAGGTGAAATATACGATCGTCGACGGAGCGGTGAAATATAAAGAAAACTGATTTCGCGGCTGAGCGGGACTTTCCGCCGCGCGGAGCGGACGGATTGGAGAACGCCAAGGTGAAGGATTTGGCGAAGAGTTTGGAAAGGGAGAACAATCAGGAGAAGCGTTATGAGTTATAAGCAAGAGTTTATTAAATTTTTGGCGGAATGCGGCGTTCTGAAATTCGGAACGTTTACGCTGAAAAGCGGAAGAATTGCTCCGTATTTTCTGAATGCGGGAGAATATAAGACGGGGGCGCAGATCAAGCGTCTGGGTGAGTTTTACGCGGCTTGTATCCGTGAGCATGGGATCGAAGTGGAAACGCTTTTCGGGCCCGCATACAAAGGGATCCCCCTTGCACTGTCGGCGGCGGTGGCTCTGTATGAAAAATACGGTGTGGATGTAAATTTCTGTTTTGACCGCAAGGAAGTGAAAGATCACGGAGAAGGCGGCATGTTTGTGGGAAAGCAGCTTTCGGACGGAGAAAAAGTCGTGATCGTTGAAGATGTCATGACGAGCGGAAAGGCGTTGAAAGAGGTTTTGCCGAAGCTGCGCGGCGCGGCGAAAGTTGATATCACCGGTATGGTGATTACGGTCGATCGCATGGAAAAGGCGTTGGGCAGTGAGCGTTCTGCAGTACAGCAGGCCTATGCGGAAGAAGGGGTCAAAGTCTATTCTATCGTAACTATTGAAGACATTATACAAGCGTTGGAACAGGGCGTGATCGAAGGGAAAGAGCATGTTCCGGCAATCCGCGAATACCTGGCGCAGTACGGGGCAAAATATTGAGGTTTGACATGATTACGGATAAATTGATTGAACGCATCAAGGAACTGGATAATCCGACGGTGGCGGGTATCGATACGAGTTTTGATTATCTTCCGGACGATATGAAAAACGGTGTGAAAGATTTTAAATCTGCATCGGCAGCGGTTTTGGAATTTAACAAAAGGATCATTGATAATATTTGTGATATAGTGCCTTGTGTAAAGGTGCAGATCGCTTATTATGAAATGTACGGGCTGGACGGCATGCGTACGTTTGCGGAGACTGTAAAATATGCGGGTAAGAAGGGAATGCTGGTCATGACGGATGCAAAGCGCAACGATATCGGCGCGACGGCTGAATGTTATGCAAAGGCGTATCTCGGGGAGACAGCTGTCGGCGATAAAACTTATACCGCCTTTGATTCGGACTTTCTTACGGTGAACGGATACCTCGGTTCAGACGGCATTAAACCTTTTCTCGGGTGGATGCAAAAGCGCGACAAGGGGATATTTGTTCTGGTAAAAACGTCCAACAAATCGAGCGGAGAGTTACAGGATCTGAAGCTGGAAAACGGCAAAACCGTGTATGAATATATGGGCTCGCTTGTAGAGGAATGGGGAAAGGACAGCATCGGAAAATACGGGTATTCGGCGGTCGGCGCTGTAGTGGGTGCGACACATCCTGCACAGGCCGAAATCCTTCGCAAAGAAATGCCGCATACGTTTTTCCTGATACCCGGTTACGGCGCGCAGGGCGGTACGGCGGACGATCTGAAAGTATGCTTCAATAAAGACGGATTGGGTGGTATAGTCAATTCTTCGCGCGGAATTTTGTGCGCTTACAGGCAGGGAAAATATGCGGGCCGTTCTTATTATGAAGCAGCGCGTCATGCCTGTATTGACATGAAAAATGATCTGAATCGCGCAATAAAGGGCTAAAATATAGTATTATGTCTGACATAATTGAATAAAAAACCGGAGTTTTTGTAAAAATGAAAGAACTGGTTGTTAAGGTGATCGAAAACGAGCCTCTTGTTGCGGGCGTCTATAAAATGAAGTTTTCATTGCCGGAAAAAACAGAAGGATTGGCTTGCGGAAGATTTGTCAATATTTCGACGGGCGACGGCGGGCATCTGCTGCGTCGCCCGATCGCGATCGGTGAATATACCCCCGACACGGTTACGATATGTTATCAGCTCAAGGGTGAAGGAACGCGGGCAATGAGCCGCGTCCGGACCGGGGATACGCTGTCTTGCGCACTTCCGCTTGGCAATGGTTTTGCTCTCAAAAAAGAAGAAAAAAAGGTGGCGCTCATCGGCGGAGGAGTCGGGGTTTTTCCGATGGTCTCCGTACTCAAAGAGTATGCGGGAGAGGGTAAAAATTTCTGCTCGTATATCGGGTTCAGAAACAAGGATGCCGTCTGTATGGAGGAAGTGTTCAGGTCGCTCTCTTCGCGTTGCAGCATTGTTACGGACGACGGAAGTTTGGGTGAAAAGTCAAACGCCGTGGCAGCGTTTTTCAAAGATTATGAAGAGGCAAAGCCGGACGTGATTTTGTCATGCGGTCCTGTTCCGATGTTGAGAGCCTTGAAGAACGGTTTGCGGGAGCGCAATTTGCATGTGCCTTGCTTTGTTTCTTTGGAAGAAAGAATGGGATGCGGAATCGGGGCGTGTCTTGTGTGCGTGTGCCATAAAAAAGGCGGGGCTGAAAATGTGCGGGTTTGCAAAGACGGTCCTGTTTTTGAAATAGAAGAGGTAGAAATTTAATGGCAAATCTACATATTGAAATTTGCGGCGTTAAGTTTAAAAATCCGGTCATTGCGGCAAGCGGTACGTTTGGATTCGGCAAAGAATTTAACGAGATCTATGATATTTCCGTGCTGGGCGGAATCAGTACGAAAGGGCTTACTTTAGAGCCTCGTCTCGGCAACCCTACGCCTCGTATTGCGGAAGGACACGGGGTGATACTCAATGCGGTCGGGCTGCAAAATCCCGGGGTGAAGCGCTTTTTGGCGGAAGATCTGGATTTTTTAAGAAGCAAGGGGATCGTGATCATAGCGAACGTTGCCGGCAAAACGTTGGACGATTATGCTGGGATCTGTGCGCGGTTGGACGGTCTTGTGGATATGATCGAGCTGAACATTTCCTGTCCGAACGTGCGATGCGGCGGCATGGCTTTCGGAATTCGGCCCGAGAGTGTGG
>CASEWU010000150.1 GCA_949291725.1 uncultured Bacillota bacterium | reverse complement strand
GCAAATAAAAAAGCAGCCACCGAGAGGTGGCCGCTGAAAAATTGTTGCGATTGTCAGGAACTTCGAGCACGAGTAGTGCCGCCGGTACCATGCGCTTGAAGCGCCTAATCAAGCCACCGGCTCTGCCGGTGGTACTTGACTATTTTCTTCGGTTTCTCCCCGCAAGCGGGTGAAATAAAAATATTTTGGCAGGGAAACCCTGCAAAGGAGTAATTATGAACAAAGTGGCTTTTATCGATGTTGTTATATCCAACGGGTATAACAAAGAACCGGCGGTGCGATTCAATGACGAGTCGACGGCGTTTTCTTTCCGATTCGGGGACAAGATCTACGATCCGAAGGCGGAGAACAACACGCGCTGGCTGAATATGACGGCAAAAGGCTTCGGCAACATCTGCAAGACAGTGCAGAAGATGAAACTTTCGGGCGGCTCGCACGTTACGATGTTCGGCAAGCTTACCGAAGAGGAGTGGACGGACAGCGAGGGTGAACTCAAACGCCGGCAGGTATTTGTGGCCGATGAGATTTTTTACGCATCGGGCGGGAAGAAATCTGAGAGCGATACGGAACCTGCTGCAAGCAAGAAAAAACCGGCCAAAGAAGAAGGTGAATTCACCGGATTTGAGCAGCTGGGGAATTTCGGCTCGTTTTATGACGAATAAATGTTCAAGCGTATTTTAGGCGCACATGGGTTACTGAAAGAGTAATTCGTGTGCGCCTTTTTTTTGTTTTCGGAGGTTTTTATGAGAAACAGAATTTTTAATCAACTCAAAAAAGAAGACAGGGAAAAGATACTGAAGAGAACGCTTCGGGAAAAAACACAAGGGTTGCTCCAAGTGTCGGAAGAAGAGTGTCTTCTCAGCAGATTATCGACGGCGAAACAGTTTCGCATTGATGTCACTTTCGATGTGTCCGTAATGAAAGGTGTATTGGATGAAAGCAATATTGACGGCAGGATGGTTCTTTACGGAGAAAGCGCTCTTGAGAAATTTGACTCTTCCGTTGCTGTATGGATAGCAAAGGAATCCGATGCTGAGCATTATAATCGACTTGTGATCTACATTCCGCAACAACGCAAAATCAAATACAGAAAAACATTTATTGTGGAGGGTTAAGTTATGAGCAACAAAGATCAAAAAATTCAGAGAACTGCAAAAAGTTTGACTTTTTTCGGTGTCGCGGCGATTTTATCTCTCGCTTTCCGTCTTTGGCCCGTATTTATTTTGGCTGTGATTCTTTTGGCCGTGTCCGGTATCCGTTATGCCTATCTCGTCAAAAAGGAAACAGCAGAACAATCGGAAGAAACCGTGTGTGTGCAGCAGGAGACAGAAAAAACCGAAGCCAAGAGAAAGGAAAGTTTGCAGGATCTCATGACTGGCTCGATCAATAGACTCATGGCAGACTGCTATCCCGACGAGGATTGGATATGGGAATATCCGGACTCCGTCGGCAGGCTGAAAAACGGGAAGGACGTGCGCATTATTTTATTCGGAACCGGCGGTTTCCGGGAAGCAAAGGTCGTATTTTCGGGTTACAGAGCAACCGCCCTTGAATTCCCCGAGAAAACAGTCGATGAACCGGCAGAGTACAACTTGTCGCCGCAAGTTCGATCGGCTGTGGCGGTTGCAGCCGATTACGGCCTTATCGCCTTCGAATGGACGGATGCGCACATAATGGAACTGAACGGCAGATGCAACGATGCGATCGGGCGCGGCGAAAAAGAACTTGTTCTTGAGCCTGCTGAACTTCCCGTTCGGGAGAGTTGGAAAGCGGTATGCGAGGAACTTGTGCGAATAGGCGTCAAGAGCGCTGAGTGCCGTGAAGACGGCATCGCGATCGGATTATTATGAATTTCCGAAGGAGAAGATAAACATGTCGTCAGGGATCAACAATTTATTCAATTTCGGAAGGTCGCTGCCAGAACCGTTTACATCGACATCGAAGAAAGTATCGGTGTCTTCGAAGTACGGCGATAAAACATCATCAACTTTGTGTGCAACGGTTATAAAGGCAGTCCATGCTTTTATCGATTGCATGGAAGGAAATTCAAAAGGAGCGGTAGGATTAACGGGCGATTTCTGCATTGCCGAATATAAATCTTCGACGGGGCCGGAAGATTATCACTTGATTGTTTACAACAAGGGAAGCGGCTCAATAAAAGTAGGCGTTTACAATCGGAGTACGGAAATCATGGAGGAATATATTGCCAGCGCAAGATCGCGAGACGGAGCGGCGATTTTGTTTGCGATGATGCCCGAACTGCTTTTAGATGAAGAGTTTCAGATACATTTTGACAAATATAAGGCTGAAAAGGACGCAGGTTATCCCAAGATAGAGGAAGCCACGCTGAGCATGGCCATTTTGTGCGATAATGTGTACCGCCGTATTAAAGATACGAGTTGCGCGGCACATATAAAAGCAGAGGTCAATGCTTCCGGCATAATGGAGCGCCTATCCAAAATGCAACTGGACAGGGGCGAATATGAGCCTCGTGTCGTCTGTGCCGGAGAATTTCAGATTTTTGCAAAAACGGCTGCCGCGCGCACGATCAAAAGTGCCGATATCCTGATCGAAAACAAAGATTTCGAAGGCAAGTTCCCTCTTAGTCCGAGGAGTCTGACGTCGTTTGAAAAATCACTCATTCCGCAATTGCCGTCATGGTACATTATTCCGCAGGAAGTAGTGGATATCTGTAAGCACGCAAGTGCGACGACGGGCAAATCGGCCCCGATGCGCAATTTCTTGTTGCGCGGCCCGGCCGGAACGGGTAAGACGATGGGCGCTAAGGCGATAGCAGCGGGGCTCGGTCTTCCGTATATGAAATATACCTGTTCTGCGGATACGGAAGTGTACGATTTTATCGGGCAGGTTTTTCCTGAAACGGAGTACTCTTCTGCGGGAGATGCGGATTTAGCCTTGGAGCGAGAGACGCTGAAAGCACAGGGAGGTATCAATTATAAAAATGTCGCTGAACTGATGAAACTTCCCGATCTCGACGATATGGAATACGATCCGGAAGGAGTGTATCGCGCAATGACCGGAGCTGAAAAAAAGGGAGTATCGGTAAAGGAATGCATGGAGCTGGTTTTGGAAAAGGTGACAGAAAAGGTACGGCAACTTTCCAAAACATCCGAACAGCCGCAGGGCGGCGGACAGAGATTTTCCTATGTAGAGACAGATTTTCTGCGGGCTCTAAAAAACGGATACGTTGTGGAAATACAGGAACCGACGACGATTGTTCAGCCGGGCGTGTTGGTCGGATTAAATTCTCTTTTGGAGCAGGACGGGTGCATTACATTGCCGACCGGGGAGGTTATACGAAGGCACCCCGATGCCGTGGTCGTCGTCACGACGAATGTCAGCTACGAAGGCTGCCGAGGGATGAACCAGTCAATTATCGATCGCATGAATCTTGTACGCGACGTCGAATTGCCGGCCCCGGAAGTGATGGTGCAGCGTGCCATGAGCGTAACGGGAGCGACGGACGAATACGAGGTTTCGGAGATGGTCAAAGTCGTCGATTCAATGGCGAAATATTGTCAATCGCATGGAATTTCGGATGGCAGCGTCGGCATGCGCAGCTTGATCGATTGGATCATGAGCAGTATGGTTACGGAAAACCCGTATGAATCCGCGCTCTATACGATCATCAGCAAGGCTACATCGGACGAGGCTGATCGGTACGCTCTGATTGAAAATGTGCTTGCGCCGGTCTTTTCGCCCAAAGGCTATAAAATACAATTTAATAATCTATAAAGGAGGATAGCCCCTGCATGGGTGCGAATTATAAACTACTGAAACAGCGCCTGAATGAAGAGCGCAGTAAAATTACGGACAGGCAGTTCTTCACGTCCCGCCTTCTGGCGGGACATTTTGAAGGGATAGCCGCGGCCTACACGCGCCGGTATAATTACCGGCAGCGTGTACGCGCAAACCTTTTTTGGGAACCGATGATCGGAACATTGGCTTATACAGACAATCTTGTCGTTACGATCAATGCCGGGAATTCATGGGTAACGGAAACGGTAGGCAGAAAGGAGCGATATGAGATCGTAACCGGATTATTTGCTCATGAATTCGGACACGTTTTATATACCGATTTTCTTTCCGGGCAAACGCACGCGAACTCCTTTGCCGCAGGCAAATGGTATCCGGAGTCGCCGGAACTTATTCGTCTTGTCGACCAACGCAACGAAGCCGATTTGTGGGAATATGTACGGCAGGATCCGCTTCGGTTGAAAGCCGTACAGTATGTAGTGCATGAGTTGTCCAATATTTTGGAGGACGGCTATGTGGAAAACAGGATATTGCTTGAATTCCCGGGTTCGCTCGCGTACGGCCTTGAAGCGGTACGGGCAAAGCACTTTCAGAAGATGCTTACGGTAACGCAAATGAAAGAACGGGAAGAAAACGGAAAAGGTCACATTTTTGCGACGCTTGAACAGATGCTCCTTTCCTATGCGAAATTCGGTGAAGTGAAGTACGGTGATGAACCGCTGACCGATGAGCGGATCCAGACGGTATTCAGCCTGTTGTCGGACATCGACGCCCTGCTGACAGAACATAACGCCAAGAAAAGGCTGAACGTGACCAATCTGATATTGGTTCGATGCTGGCCGTATATCAAGGACTTCTGCGAAAAATGCAAGGACGAAATCGCTGAGAAAGGAAGCTCCGATATAGAAAGCGAGATCGAAAAACAGCTCGTGTCCGTGGTCGGAAAATCCAAGAGCGGTACGGGTACGGGAATATGTCCTGTCAAACCTTCTGAAGACGACGGCTCGTCGGCAACAGCCAAAGCGAGAGCGAAAACGCATGAGGAAGCAGCAAAAACGGAAAATGCTGAACAAGGGGATTCCGAGAACGACGGGGAACAAGAACCGGAGCGACTTCCTTTGTTTGAAACAAATTCCGTTTCCGAGCCGGAAGGCGGCGGTGTCGAATACAACGATACATATGCAAAAGAGCAGGACAAGCGAGCCGTTGCCGATGTCGAAAGAATACTCGATACAATGGCGGAAAAAGCCGCTTGCAGAAGTCTCGAAAGCGAACGATTGAGCGAATTGAACGAGTTTGCGGAAAATATCTCTTACGGCAATGTTCATGCGGGCGTAAATGTCCGCATCAACAGGTTGCTTGAAGTCGGGGATAGCCGCGTCGAACAGTTTCAGGCAATATCTGCGCCACTTCTGGAAATTTCGAAACAGTTGCAGCGAGGTTTGCTCAAACAGCTTGAAGATCGTCGCAAAGGCGGAAAAATGAAAGGTCTTCTCTTTGGCAGACACTTGGACGGGCGTACGGTTTACCGTAACGACGGAAAAACGTTTTATAAAAAATCTTTACCGAATGATATGCCGCAACTTGCCGTAGCGCTGTTATTGGACGAATCTGGTTCCATGCGTGGGGATCGGGTGACGTATGCAAGGGCAGCGGCGATCATACTGCATGATTTTTGTATAAGCCTCGGGATTCCGGTCATGGTTTACGGGCATAGCACTTCGTATGACAAAGCGGGTGAAACGGTCGCACTCTATGCCTATGCTGAATTTGAAACGTATGATTGTGATGACAAGTATCGGCTTATGGACATACAGGCACGTTTCAACAACCGTGACGGCGCAGCATTGCGCTTTGTCGCCGAGCGGTTATGTAAACGTCAGGAAGAAGTCAAGATGCTCATCGTCGTATCGGACGGGCAGCCTGCGGCAAACGGGTATATAGGTACGGCTGCGGAAGAGGATCTTCGCGGGATCAAGCAGGAATATAAAAGGAGGGGGATTCTGTTTATCGCGGCGGCAATCGGCGACGATAAAGAAAATATCCAACGGATCTATGGCGAGTCGTTCCTCGATATAACCGATCTGAAAGAACTTCCCGCTAAACTAACAGCGGTTGTAAAACGCCACATTCGGGTATGATTACCCAAAATAGTATCAGGGCAGTTCGTGTCGAGCTGCCCTGAATATTTATCAATCCGTTTATCGCGGTCGTAAAAGCCGCATAAGCGAACTAGAGGCTCAAATACAAGAAAAACTGGCGGAGTCGGATTCTGATGACTATTATTGCGAATTGGAAGAGTATGTTGAAATGGCTCCGCAAAGTTTTGAGTTCTTTTTATGACCATGTATAGGAGAAAAACGATGATCAATAAAGAAGAAATCAAGGAAATGGATTCTCATTGGAACGAAGTGATGGATCTGGCGGTAAAATACGGGTTCATTACATATGCATTCGGCGGAACAGCCATTCTCGCAACCCACGCAAACCAGCTGTATCGTCAGATATTGTTTCTCGTTGAGGATGCGATTCAACGCCGGAATGACGAGATCGCAATCCTGCGCGGCGCCAAAATCGAAAAGACACACAAACGTAAGAGGTATGTCTTTGAAGTCAGTCGCAACCGTATCGGTGCGGCGGATGTATATCTGAACGGCGAACTGGTCGCAAATATGCTCGATGAGGTGGTCGACGCAGTCGAACCCGAAAACATTCAGACGGATATAGTGAAGGGAAAGGGCAGCACCATACCGGATGCAGTCTTTGTTAAATCGGTTCTGTATAGCCTGGGAGATGCTGTCTGTCGTCTGAGCGATAGAGTAAAGGCGATCCTTGACCGCGACATTCCGGAAGAGGTGCGGGAAAAACTTCAAGAAAATCTAAGGAGGGCGAAACCATAACCATGAGAACACTTACTTCCATTGTTTCGTATCCGGAGCGCGGCGAAGGCGGTTCAAATAGATACCGAGGCAACTGTTCTCCAAAACTCATCGAGGATCTGATAGGGTTCTTTCACCCGCACGAGATCTGCGATTATATGTGCGGCAGCGGCACCACAAAAGCCGCTGCCGACAAATGCGGTATCGTGAGTCATCTGTATGACCTGCACAGCGGTTTTGATATCATGAACAGCGAAATACCCGAGCGGCCGGAGTTCATCTTCTGGCATCCACCGTACTGGGATATTGTCGTCTTTTCAGATGTAATGTATAAAGCCTCCGACGTGCAAAGCCGGTACGGATATGATCCGAGGAAACTCGATTTGTCACGGATTCCTGAATGGTCGCGTTTTGTTGAAGCAATGAACTACGCGATGATGAAACAGTTTACTGCACTGGAAAAAGGCGGTCGTATGGCTGTGCTTATGGGTGATATAAAGAAGAGAGGGAAGCTGTACAGCATGCTCTCGGAAATCGTCAAACCGGGTACGCTCGAAAATATAATCATAAAGGCGCAGCATAATTGTTTTTCGGACAGCACGCATTACAGCGGCTCCTTTATTCCGATCCTGCACGAATATGTCATGATCGTGCGGAAGGATAATCCGCTTATGATTCCCGTTTTGATAACGAAGCGGGCGGAAGCTGATGTCAGGGATATGCCGGGTGCAACTTGGCGCGATATTGTAGCCGGTGTGATGGAGGAGAAGGGTGAAGTTCCGCTCTCCTATTTGTATGAACAGATCGAGCCCTACAAAAAGGCAAAACAGAATAAGTGGTGGAAAGAGAAAGTCCGCCAAACATTGTATTCCTATCCGGAGTATTTTTGTCAATCGGAAAAGGGTATCTGGGAACTAAAAGGTAGCCGGGCACAATGTGCTTGAAAAAGCCCTAATAACAAACAGAAAAATGTTTTTACTTACTTGGAAACCTGCTATGATGTGTTGCATACAACGGGCAGGGAATATCTGATAGAAGATATAGACAAATACATTGACGCCCGTAAAAAAACGGCATAACGTCTATTGATTTCATAAAATTCATTGACTATTTGCGTGTAATTTGCTATAATACAACCATAAAGTATCAAGTTTGGTTTCGAGCCGAACAAAGTTTATCTTAGTTACAGAAGTGCCATTTGCAAGTGTTTGCAGATGGCACTTTTTTTGTTTTCTCGCCAAAAATCGGGTATAAAGCCGGCAGTCCTTCGGGATGCCGGCTTTTTGCTATACACGGCGGTTTGCCCGCCAAATAAATTAAAGGAGTAGGTTTTATGCAACAACAAAGATTTCAGGATTGTTACTCAACAACTTTCAGCTCGTATCCCTCGATGCTGAGCTACCACGAAATGCAGTCGCAGGCAAGCCTTTGGACGAGATGTCCCGTCAATGACCTGTATGTGGAACCGTTGGATCTCGCATCTTCGCTTGCGTCCGAAGACGGGTTTGCTCCCGGCATCAGTAAGGAAGCGGTGTATGATACGATGGAAAACCTCGGACTGGCGATTCGCGTGAACGGTGCATATTATCCCGTCCGGGAAACGGCATACCGGAGTTTGCTCGGCAGGGCAAAGATCGGTGGTACGGCATTGCCGAAGTTGGAAAAACAGAAGCTTGCAGATGTATTAAACAACTGCCTTCAGCTTTTCAAGCGGGAGGCGCTCGTACTTGTCCGCGATGAAAAGGTTTCGGCGGTTCATTCGGGCGACGATGCCGATTATTCGGTGCTGCCGATCGATGAGCTGCTCAAAACTTTGCAGATGAAACTTGATGCGCGTTTTCCGGGGAATGTGTTTAAGGAAGGATACAGCGATCATTCGGTGACGAGCGCCATGTGGGAGCTTCCCGATCAGAAGAAAGAACTCCTCGGCACATATGCAAAAATGCTCTCGGCAATGGGCAGATCGGCGGAAGCGGACAAAATGGTTCCCGGTATCCGTTTTACGACTTCGGATACCGGCATAGCGTCGGCAAAGGTTTCGGCTCTGCTGCTTGGAGGCGCTTCTCCGATCCATATCGGCAGTTGTGTTGCCGTGGATCATCGAAACCACAGCCGAGTGGAAAAGTTCGAGAAATTGTTGGATTCGCTTTTCGTGCAATTTGGCGACAGCATCAAACGGATGCAGGGGCTTTTGCAGATATGGCTGAATTATCCGGTCAACGCTATGACGCGTATCTGCAAAAAGCTCTGCCTTCCCAAGAAACCGGCGTTGGAAGCGATCAGGATGTTCGAAGATGCGACAGGCAAGGGGCCGGCAACGGCGCACGATGTGTTTATGGCGTTGCAAGAGGTGCTTTTCAACATGAAGGCGGAAAAGGCTCCGCAGAGCAAAATCCTGCTCGTCGAGGAGAATATCGCAAGGACGCTTTCGATGGATTGGGAAGAGTATGACCTTGCAAAGGGGGTGGATTACTAATGGCTGCGCCGAATATTTTATGCGATACGAAGGGCATGGACGAAACGCGCTGGCAGGAATGCCGTATGCACGGGCCGAAGGGTGATATCCCTTATACCGTCGGCGGGAGCGACGTCGCGGCGATTTTCGGTATATCGCCTTGGGTTACGCCGCTGGAACTTTGGATGATCAAAAAGGGACGGATCAAACCTCCGGCAAAGAGCAATTCAGGTCAATTGGCAATGGGGCATTTCCTTGAACCGATCGCTGCATATTTCTATGGACAGAAAACAGGCAATCTTGTCGAGGATGATACGAATCTGTATCAACACGCGGATTATCCGTATGCGCTCGCAAATTTGGATCGCAGGTTTAAGCGGAAAGCGGACGGCAAACAGGGTATATTGGAATGTAAGAGCTGCACTTATCACAGGGCGGCGGATTGGGCAGACGGTGCAATCCCGTACTATTATGAATTGCAACTGCGGTTCTATATGGCGGTGGCGGACGTCAACATCGGCGCTTTTTCGGCGCTGTGGGGCAATAATCCGGAAACGGATTTGGCGACGCCCGAAATCGTGCGCGACAAAGTAAAGGAAGAACTGATCTTTGAGAAACTCGACCAATGGATTTGGAGTTTGGAGAACGATAAGCCGCCCACGATGGGCGGCATCAAGCCCGAGCTTGCTTTGGCATCGCTGGCGCGTATCTACGGTGCAAGCCAGCCAAAGTTGCCCACGATCGAATTCCCAGACAGATACGAAGCGTCGCTACGAAAGATCGCTGCATTACAGGAAGATATTGCGGCAGGCAAAAAAGAGATTGAAAAATTGGAAAAGGAGGTCGAAGCACGGTCTGTGCGAATCGCGGAATTGATGAAACAGCATGAACACGGCGTTTTGGAAACGACGAACGACAAGCTGCTCATCGATTTTGCAACAAAAAAAACAAACCGCCCGGACAGTAAGGCTTTGAAGGAAAAGTATCCCGGCGTATATGCCGATGTCTTGAAGACGTCGGAGAGCCGGAAACTCAAAGTAACTGTACAGGCGAAATAAAGGAGCATACCATGAAAAATATTTATAGTCAGGGTTGGGAACTGTGCTTGGAAGCACAGTTCTTGAACGAAAACAAATACCGCAGGCGGGCATATATCTGTTCACCGCTCCGTGCCGAACAAAATAACGAAATCATGTTAAATATAAGGGCCGCTCGTGCGTATATGTTTTATGTAGCGGTGAAACTCGGATTTCTTGCCCGCGCGCCGCACGCATATCTGCCGATGCTGCTGTGTGATGCGAACAAAAACGAACGCAGACTCGCGCTCGAATTTGGTTTGGAACTTCTCGGTATCAGCGACGTCATGCTCGTTTGCGGCGATCATATCAGCGAGGGCATGGCGGGCGAAATCGTCCGGGCCGCAAGGGCAGGTCTGGAAATTCAGGTTTTCCACGATAAGGTATATCCCGATGTAGTGCGTATCGTACGCGAGAGCGGAGGAGACGGACGGAGAGTGCTGCTCAGACGAGAACATTCGTTGCTTTCGCTTTCTTCTGCGGGAATCTGTATGTGGGCATATGCGCCTGCGAACAGGCTTGCAAGAGAGGGGTGACGGGAAATGCTGTGCCAATTTGAGCGCCTGCTATACCCTCCCGATGCGAAATCTGTCAATGCAGGCAGCTACATGGTTGCGGTCTATAAGCCCTGTGAGTCGATTATAGACGGAAAGGGGAATATGCTTTCGAGGGTAAAAGCCGTAGGATACGGGCTTCCTTTGTCGGCGCAACTGCGTTACGATATGAAAGGACAGTGGAATAAGGATCCGAAATTCGGCATTCAGTTTGAGGTGGAAACCTATGACGAAATCATTGAACCCACGGAAGAGGGGATCGTTGCCTATTTATGCTCAGGGCAGATCAAGGGCATCGGCCCGAAACTTGCGCGTCGGATCTACGACCAGTTTGGAAAGGATATACTCGATATTTTGGATAATGCCCCTGAAAAGCTGCTGGTCATACCGGGCATCAGCGAGAACAGGCTGGAAAAAATCAGCGAGTCATACCTTGCAAACAGGGCCGCGCGAGACGTCGTCGCGTTTCTGGCGCCCTACGGCATTACCGCGAACAGAGCGGTCAAGCTTTTTCAGCAATACGGCAATAAGACGCTGGAAACCGTCAAAGAACATCCATATACACTGTATGAAATGGCAGGCGTCGGATTTATCACGGCGGATAAGATAGCTCGGAGCATGGGAACGAGCGAACTGTCTCCCGAGCGTATCGACGCAGCGCTTTTATACACGCTGGAAGATGCCGAATGCAAGGGGAATCTTTGTTTGGAGAAACACGCTTTTATCCATTCGTGTCTGAAAATGCTTGCAACGCCCGGGCTAACGGAGGAAATGGCTGCGAACCGCGCCATGCGTATGGTGATCGACGGAAGACTCGCTACCTATGGCGGGTTTGCCTACCGCTCGCAGACGGCATTGGCCGAAGAGGATCTCGCGGATCGTATTGTGTGTCGGCTAAAAGACGACTGCATTGCCGATGTAGACGAAATCGACAGGCTGTTATCGGAAGAGGAAAAAGCGGCGGGCATTGAGCTTGCGAGGGAACAAAAGAATGCGATAAGCAAAGCGCTTTCGGGTACGGTGACAATCATCACCGGAGGCCCCGGAACGGGTAAGACGTTGATACAGAAATTTTTGCTCAATATTTATTCGAAGATGTATCCGGGCGCAGGTATTTGCTGCTGTGCTCCGACCGGTAAGGCGGCGCGCAGAATGGAACAAACTACGGGACATCCGGCCGCCACGGTGCATAGGGAACTCAGTTTGTTTGCCGGTGAAGGCGGAAAGTACGGAAAGCCGCGCGATTTAACAGCGGATTTGATTGTCGTAGACGAGGTGTCCATGCTCGATGTGTTTCTCGCGGATAAGCTCTTTATGGCGGTGAAAAAGGGCGCAAAGGTAGTATTGATAGGTGATGCGGATCAGTTGCCGTCCGTAGGCCCCGGAGCCGTATTGAGCGAACTGATTGCGAGCGAGTGTATCCCCGTGATACGCCTCGATAAGGTCTACCGTCAAAGTTCCGGGAGCCGCATTGCGTTGAATGCGAGGCTGATACGCCACGGAAATCTCAATCTGGAATATGGTGCGGATTTTCGATTTATCGATTCGGCGGAGCTTTCCGAGTCGGCAAAATTGATGGAAGAACTGTATCTGCGCGAGGTGAAGAAGTACGGGGTGGATCGCGTTGCGATGCTTTCACCGTTTCGGCAAAAGGCGGAAACGTGCGTCAATGCTTTGAACGAAGCTCTGCGCGGTTTGGTAAATCCGCCGTCGGCATCGAAGAACGAGTTGGAAACCGGAAAAAAGCATTTCCGTGTAGGCGATAAGGTGATGGCAAACAAAAACAGCAGCGATATCAGCAACGGTGACATCGGATATATAAAGGCAATCGACCATGACGGCGACGACACGCTTTTATATGTGGATTTCGGGGACGGGCGGTGCAGAGAGTTCGGCAAGGAAGACATCGATATGCTTGAACTAGGATACGCATCTACCGTACATAAATCGCAGGGCTCGGAGTACGATTCGGTCATCATCAATCTGCAAAAGGCACATTCGATCATGCTGACGCGCCCGCTCGTTTATACAGCTATTACCCGCGGCAAAAAGAATGTAATCATTGTAGGGGAACGCCGCGCTCTTTGCATGGCGATCCGTCGTCCGGATACGGAAAAGCGCGGAACGCGCCTTGCCGAACGGCTGAAAGAAAAATTCAATAAATAGAAGGAGTAACGAAAATGGCCATTTTGGAAGATTATATTGCTAAGTTGGACAAGCTTCAAATATCCCTGAGTGCGGGAAACTTTACGTCAGAGGGGCTTGCAAAAGTACAGGAACTCGAATACCGTATCTGCGTTTTGGAGACGCTGAAATATTTTTGCAAGGCAGCACCTGTGGCGACGGATCTGAAAAAGTTGCGTTCGCATTATTCTCTGCTTGGCGCGTATTTTCAGTTTCTGAAAGACGAGCGGAAGTACGGGACAAGGACGGATGCGGCAGGACAAAAAATGCGCGAAGAAGGTGCGCAGGCATTTGCAAAGGTATTGCAGGATACGAGCAGGCAATTTGCGAGCTTTAAGCCTACTTCGCAGGAGCTGTACAAGAGGAGCATCTCGCAATTGATATGCGCGGTTTTGCCCGTATGGATCAGGTACAGGGAAACATACATCAAAATTTAACGGAGGACGATATGAGTCAGAATAACTCGAATGAAAAAACCAGCAGTTCTTTGGATATGATCGGAACGATCAATCAAGTACCCGATTTTGATCCGAGGACGGTGGCAGTCAGTTATACCGATTTGAAAACAGGGGAAACGCGGACTCGCCTTCCCGTTGTAGCGCAGATTGCGTGGTTTCGCTTAAAGTATCCGGAAGGCAAGATCGCCGTAAAGGTATCGCCGGGAACGAATTGTTTTGTTGCAACGGCGCGTGTGTATCCGAACTATAAAGACGCCGAAGAGAACTTTTTGGCTGAAGCGACGGCTTCGCGCGGTAAATGTGAGGAAAAAACGTCCGTGTCACCCCGAGAATGGGCGCAGACGGCGGCGATCGGCGTTGCTCTCCGAAATGCAGGGTTTGGCTTGCAGTTCCAACTGGCGGGAGAAGACTTTTCCGAAAACGCTCCCGACGAATTTGCATTCGATACGGCGGGTGAAACCGGAATAGAGTCAATGCTGCCGAAGACAATGCCGGAACCTGAAACACCGGCGGAACAGCCGAAGAAAGAGCTTACGGCGGAAGAGAAGTATCAAAAGGCTCTCGATACCGAATGTACGGTGAGCAAATACCGCGGCAAAAAGATGAGCGAAATACTGATGCTTGACGCTAATTTTCTCAATTGGCTCGTAAATAAATATCAGTATCAGGATGTCAACAAGGAAGCGGCGCAGGTTATTTGCGAATATGCGTCAAAACAAGTTGCCGTATAAACGAAAAGAAAAAGCAGGGAACGGTGACTCCGTTCCCTGCAAAAAGGAGCGTTAACAATGGAAAAATTACACATCGCAGATATCGTCGCAATGTTGGATCTTCCAATCCCGCCGTCGGGGCAGAGCTCATATTACGTTTCCTGTCCCTGTTGCGACGAGGATCCGCGGAAAAAACATTTGAATATCAATTTAGTGAAAGATGTCTTCCGCTGTCCGCGCTGCGGTGTGTCGGGAGGTATGTTCGACCTGTATTCGCTTTATACCGGTATTCCGCGGGATAAAGTGTATAATACGCTCGCCGAAAGGCTCGATTCTCCCGTTGTTCTCGAACAGATCAAAAGAAGAGAGCCTTTGCAATTGCCGAGAGTACAGGAGTATCCGCTCACCGATATTGAAACACGGAACGCTACATATGCGGCATTGCTTTCCAAACTCACGTTAGCACAGGACCACCGGGAGAATCTGCGAGGCCGAGGACTGACGGACGACAATATAGAAAAATATGGTTATAAGACGACCCCTGCATTTGGCATGGAGAGGATCGCTAACAAATTACAATCGGAAGGGTTGTATCTTTCCGGGGTGCCGGGCTTTTACCGTACGGAGCAGGATGCGTGGACGTTTGTGAGCGATTGCCGCGGTATATTGATCCCTGTCCGTGACATACAGGGAAGGATACAAGGACTGCAAATAAGACGAGATAACGTAAAGAAAAGGAAATTCCGCTGGTTTTCCAGCACGGATCGAAGAGACGGTTGTAGGGCGGAGAGTTGGACGCATTTGGCTGGAAATGTAAGAGGTAAGATCCTTTTGACGGAAGGCCCGATGAAGGCCGATGTGATCTATGCACTGACTGGCGTATCCGTTCTTGCCGTCCCTGGCGTGAATGCTTTGGCGCAACTCCAAAAGACATTGGAACAAATGCGCGCGGAAGGTTTACAGGAGATAAAAACGGCGTTTGACATGGATATGCGAACAAATCCGCATGTACAGGAGGCATATCAAAAATTATTGGAGTTGCTCAAAAACATGGGGTTCCGATATGGAACATATTTATGGGATGAGAATTATAAAGGCTTGGACGATTACCTTTGGGCAACCATAAAAAATAATAAATAATAAAGGAAAGAGGTGTCATTCGGCACCTCTTTTTGTATAAAGAAAACCCCCGGATAGTCCGGGGGTTCAGGAATAGACTTATGCCGATGTGGTATTGAAAAAATAACTCCATTCGTATATAATGGAGGTGCGACCTGCCAGTTGCACACAAAACGAATGGAGGACATTGAGAAATGAATCACAATGACAATAAGATTTTATCACACAGCACATGGAATTGCAAGTACCACATAGTGTTTGCGCCAAAATATAGGCGAAAAATATTCTACGAAAGCCATCGCAAGGAGATTATGGAAATCATTAAAGAATTGTGCCGATGGAAAGATGTAGAAATATTGGAAGGAGAGATGGCAGTGGATCATGTGCATCTGCTGTTGATGATACCGCCAAAGCTGAGTGTGTCGGGATTTATGGGATATCTGAAAGGAAAGAGTGCGACGATCATATTCCAAAAATGGGGAAATATGAAATTCGCATACCGAAATCGCGAATTTTGGTGCAAGGGATATTATGTGGATACTGTCACATATTTTTATGGACAGTTTTTGCAATGTTTTAATAATATAAAGGATTCCTTGACAAATAACAAATATTGAACTATAATTTATATAGATAAAGGCTAAACGGTTTGAAGATGAGGTTCTCATCAATAAACTGGCACAGAGTGCTTATATCGCGCTTATGTACTTTTATCGTCAAATAAGTAAATTTTAGTACGGCGTCACGGACGGGGCGTACACCGCTTCGCTTGCTTTGCTGGATATCGGCGAACATCATACGGAAGCGGATCTCGACGTAAAAATTTACGAAAAGGATGTCCTGCAGGACGCACAGATCACCGACTGGAAGAGCGAAGACGAATCGATCGTGACGGCGGAAAACGGGACGATCACGGCGGTCGCGGAAGGCTCGGCTTACGTGGTCGGCTCTTACGAGAACAACGAATGCCGCATTCTCGTGTCCGTTTATCGCCCGCAGGTGGAAATGAGCGAAAGGGTGGAACTGCAAAAGTTCGGCGCGAATACCGTAACACCGGAATCGGAGATTTCGGGCGCGGTAAAAGACATGTTGCTCGGCGGCGAAAACATACTCGTTTCCGCAGATGGGAACGCGCTGACCTACGATCAGGCGAAGTTGCCTTCGGCAAGCGCGGACATGG
Organism: uncultured Bacillota bacterium; assembly: GCA_949291725.1. Taxonomy (GTDB): domain Bacteria; phylum Bacillota; class Clostridia; order Christensenellales; family Borkfalkiaceae; genus Borkfalkia. The sequence goes on along the minus strand of CASEWU010000150.1, from coordinate 8,750 downwards.
GCGACGCGACGGTAGTGATCGGGACGGAAAAGGCGAAATACGTCTTCGAGGCGGGCATATACAGCCGCGTGATCCGCACGCAGGCGGATCTGGACGCCATGGCGGCGGACGGTGCGGCCGCGCTGAACGATTCGATCTTCTGGGACGGGTACTATGTGCTCGGCGCGGACGTCGAATGCAATTACGGAGAGGGCTTTTATCCTTCCGTGAGTTGGCCGAAATCCTTTGACGAAAACGGGATTAACGCATATACGACGAACGCGGGATTTATGGGTATTTTTGACGGCAGGGGCTATAATGTGGACGGCCTCCGCACCACGGGGCAACGCGCGTTTTTCCTGACGATGGCAAAGGGCGGCATCGTGAAAAACATTTCCTTTACGAACGCGGTCCATACGGGCGGGACGGATACTGCTTTCCTTGCTACGTTCGGGCATGGGATATTTGAAAACGTCTATGTGGAACTGAACTCGCTTGATGCGGGCAACGGCGTGTTCAACGGCGTGGAAGCGCTGTCGGATGCACGCGTGCGGAACTGCTTCGTCGTCTGCAAATCGTCGTCGGAAAACACCTTCCTCGGCTATAAAAACGGAACCCCTCCCGGGTCCGACCCCGTGCGGCATTTCGACAAGGTTTATTCGGTCGGGCTTGCGGGAGACCCCGTCATGAAGAATTGGCAGATAACGGGCGGATATGCCGACGACAACGACACAAAAAATTATGCTGACTTTTCGGAGATGGCGGCCGCGGGGATAGATTTCAGCGGCTGGGACAAAGACTTCTGGACGGTGGTCAACGGCTTGCCGTATCCGAAAAATCTTCCCGTTACGGCGGGCGAGATCGTCTGGGAGATCAACGTAGAGGGAGAATACGTCGGCGTCGGCGCGGAGATCACCTACACGAGCGAAGACACCATCCTTTCTCTGGACGAAGCTGCAAAAGAAGCGGGGATCGTTCTCGGCGGCGGAAAGATCGTCATTCCCGACGGCGAGGAACTGCGCGGGATGTCGTTCACCGTCACGGCGAAAAACCGTTTCGGCGGGGAAACGGAGTCGCAGACGTTTTATGTGGTAAGCAGTTCGGCGTTTGAAGCGTCCGGCAGTTTCGAGGCGGAAGCGCTGGGCGAGGAGAATACGTTTACGCTTGATCTGAGCGCCGACGCGGACGAGATCAAAGGGGAATTGTCCTCCGTGACGCTCGGCGACAAGAAGTTTGCCGACGCGGAATATGACGGCGGCCTCCTGACTTTGGACAGGACGACGATCGCAGAAGACTGGGGCGAACAGACGGTTACCGCCGTGTTCCTCGTGCGCGAAGGCGACGCCGTAACGGAGACGCTTACGGTGGAGATTCCGGTGCTGATCGTCACCCGCATGATCGAAAATCAGACGGATTTCGAGGCGATGGCTCAGGACGGAACGAATGCGCTGAACGAGCATCAGTTTTGGTACGGGTACTATATGCTCGCAAACGATATCGACTGCGATTATACGCAACGCGGCGTCAGATACCCGTCCACGAACTGGGCGAACGCCGTGGCAACGCCTTGGGAGACCGATTTCGGCTTCAACGGCGTGTTCGACGGCAGGGGGTACAACATATCCGGCGTGCGGACGCACGGCCTAGGCAGCGTGTTTATGGGCATCGGCAGTTCGGGCACGGTGAAAAATGTTTCGTTTACGGGCGCGGTGCACAACACGACGTCCAATTATCCGGGCGCGTTCCTCTGCTCGTATCTGCACGGCACGATCGAAAACGTCTACATTCAGTTTGACTATATCAACGGCGGTACGGCGTTCAACAGCGGCTATCCCATTAACGATACGCTGAAAGTGAAAAATTGCTTCGCAGAGGCGGTCGTCGCCGATCCGAGCGCCCACGTCGGCATAACCTGCCAGACTTCTTCCGCCGAACGCGTTCCCTTCGAAAACGTGTATTCGGTAGGGTTCGGGAAAGGCGCAATCTGCGACGATTGGGAAATGACGGATTACAACGTCACCGAAAACTTTGCCTCGCGCGAACAGATGGCCGCGGCGGAGATCGATTTCGTCGGTTGGAACGAATCGTTCTGGACGGTCGTGGAAGGCATTCCTTTCCCGAAAGGGCTGCAGTTCATACGCATGGTCGCGGTGGAACAGATCTTCGACGTTTCGATGACGGCAGCGGGCGATGCGGCTGCGTTCGATCTTTCCGAATATTTCGGCAGCACGGGTACGGTCAGCGCAACGCTGAACGGAGCCGCCGTTGCGGTGAGCGGCACGCCCGCGGAACTCGTATTTACTAAAGAGCAACTGTATGCGGACGCGTACGGGAACAAGACGCTCGTGCTCACCGTTGTAAAGGACGGCGAAACCGCCGTTGCCGCCGCCGTGTTCTGCGTGGCGAGCCACGTGGTGAAGACTGTGGGCGACTTCGATGCGGCGATACCCGGCGGCGCGTATGTGGTGCTGGCAGACGATCTGTACTTCGAAGGGAACGCCCCGACGGGTAAAAGTGGCACTTTTGCAGGCGTATTCGACGGCAGGGGGCATATCCTCGACGGGATCACGCTGAATAACGATCAATATTTGTTTTGCTATACGATGAACGGTACGATCCGCAACGTGGCGATCACCGACCTGCGTCTGGGCATAGCGGCTGCGCTTTACGGCGAAGGCAAAGGCCTGGCGGAAAATGTCTATGTACAGGCAAGTTCCGCACAGACGGGTTATGGTGGCTGGCATACGGGATTTTTCGGGGCAAACAACAGCCTCGAAGGAAACCGCGTAAAGAATTGTCTGGTCGTGGTGGACAGCGTGGAGATCGGCTCCGGCGGGAACGTGTACGGAAGCGGCGGCCATTACGACGAGCGGGGATATCTTGACGGCTTCTATATGATCGGCGTTACCGACAGGTGTATGGCGACGAACGAGACGAAGCATAACGGCGATCCGCTGGATCCTAGCGATACAGAGCCTTCCGGCACTCTGGATGACTGCGCCGGATATGCCGACCGCGCGGCGATGAAAGCGGCGGTCGAGTCGGGCGAGATCGGCTTTGACGACTGGGATAAGGACTTCTGGGCATTTGACGAAGACGGGCTTCCCGTTCCCGCGCATATGCCGGAATAAGAAAGGTTTGGCGGACGAGCGCCCGACATTCCGTCGGGCGCTCGTATCGGGCAAAGCGATATCATTATGAAACGATTAATATTGGATACCGATATGGGCGCCGACTGCGACGACGCGGTCGCTCTGGCGTTGCTTCTGCATAAAATGCGCCGCGGGGAATGCAAAATTTTATGCGTGACTGCGGCGACGGCCCGCCGCGGCGCTGCCGCAACGGTTTCGGCGATCTGTTCCGCGTATTCGTGTCCCGATATTCCCGTCGGAAAAATGGCGCCGCCGCCGCTTTCCTGCGACAAAGAGGACGCTTTTGCGGCGGCAGTGGCGGAACTTTACAGAAAAAAGGATACGGAGACGGACGCCGTGTCCCTCATGCGCAGAACGCTGGAAGAGGCGGAGGGGAAAGTCGTTTTGGCGGAGATCGGGCCGCTCACCAACGTCGCGCGCCTGTTGCGCTCTTTACCGGACGGGTATTCGGAAAAGAGCGGTATCGAACTGGTGCGGCAAAAAGCGGAAGGGCTGTTCGTGATGGGCGGGAGTTTCCGCGAGAATTACGCGGTTTGGGGCAGGGCGGGACAGTCGCTCGTCCGCGAATGGAACATAGCACAGGATATCGCTTCCGCGCGGTTCGTCGCGGAAAATTTCCCCGTGCCGCTTTGTTTCGTGCCCTTCGAGGCGGGTGCGGAAGTGTACGCCGAAATACGCGAGGCGGAAAATGATCCGGTTTGGGACTGCGCGCGGGAATTTGCCCGCAAGCACGGCTTGCCCTGCGGCGGATCTTTTTCACGCCCGAGTTGGGATCCCGTCACTTGCCTGTGCGCCGTTTCCGACGTGCGGGAATATTATCGTTTTTCCGGTTTCGGGAAAGTAGAGGTTTCAAAGGAGGGAGAAACCTTTTTTTCCGCGCAAGAGGGCGGGAATGCGCGCATCGTGCTTTTGCGCGAAAATTACAGGGATGTCGCGGGAGAGATCGTCTTTTGAGTTTCGTTTGCAGGCCGCAAAGGAGAAATATATATGACCGATAGCGCCATTTTACATAAACTGAAAAAAATCGGGGTCAGCCTTGAATACAAGACGGACGGGGGCTTTCCGGAATTTTGTTCCCGTCACCGCGGGGAAAAGATCGCCCTGCTTTGCGACAGGAACACCCTGCCGTTTGCGGAAGCGCTTGAAATTGCGGAAAAAAAGATCTGCTTTTTCGACGAAGACGAGCCCGTTCCCGACGAAAAGACGTGCGAAAAAGCCGTCTCTGCGGCGAAAGGGTGCGATTACGTTCTGGCGGTGGGAAGCGGTACGCTGAACGATACGGCAAAATACGCGGCGAAAACGATCGGCAAGCCGAGCGGGGTTCTGGTTACCGCCCCGAGCATGGACGGCTATGCTTCGCCCGTCGTGCCCCTCATACGGAAGGGGTTCAAGATGTCGGAGACGGCGCGGGTTCCCGCCGAGATCCTTATCGATCCGGATATCCTGTCTGCCGCTCCGAAAAAAATGATCGCCGCGGGGGTCGGGGATATCCTCGGAAAATATACCGCCCTTACCGACTGGCGGCTCGCGCAGTACCATACGGGCGAAGCGGTGAACGAAGAGGCCTTTTCGGATATGCTCGCCGCCGTCGATAAGTGTTTTGCGAATATCGGGGATATCGCCGCCTGCGGGAAAACGGGGATCGAATATCTTACGGACGCGCTCATTATTTCGGGGCTCGCCATGGCGGAAGCGGGGAATTCGCGCCCCGCGTCGGGCGCAGAACATCATATTACGCATTACATGGAAATGTATTTCATCGCACAGAACAAACACGGATCCCTGCACGGGATCAACGTGGGGCTGGGCACGCTCGTGTCCTCGTACCTGTATGCGGCGCTCCGCCGCGACGGCGTACGCTTTGCAGGGGATGAACAAACGTATGCCGCCGCGGATTTCATACCGTCGACGGAGCGGACGGAAGAGACGCTCAAACGCGTCGGCGCGCCCGTAAAATTTTCGGCTTTGGGGATCGATCGAGAGGTGTTCCGGAGCGCGGTGCGCAAAGCGCATACGTTGCGGCAACGGTTCACGGTGCTTTCCCTGCTCGAAGAACTGCGGCTTACGGAGCATTATCTGCCCGAACTGGAAGAACGGTTTTATGCGTGACAAGTGGCTTCCCCGTGACGGCGTTTTCATTTCAAAATAAAAAAATTATAAATCGGAGCGGACAACGATATGGCAGTTATTACGATCATCGGGTCGGGCATGATGGGCTCGGCGCTGGCGTTCCCCGCGCGGGAGAACGGGCACGAAGTGCGGCTTGTGGGTACGCACCTCGATAAGGACATTATCGCGGCGTGCAAAGAGACGGAAACACATCCGAAGTTTGACCGGCCCTTTCCCGCGGGGATAAAATACTATTTTTCGGAGGAAGCCGACGAGGCAATCGCGGGGTGCGATTTTGTCATCTGCGGCGTGTCGAGTTTCGGCGTCGAGTGGTTTGCCAAAAATATTCTTCCCCGCATTCCCGAAGAGGTGCCCGTGCTTTCCGTCACCAAGGGGCTCTATGATCTTGCGGACGGCTCTTTCATGACCTATCCCGACTACTGGAAAGGTGAAATGAAGAAACTCGGGCGCAAGTTGAACATCAACGCCATCGGGGGCCCATGCACGAGTTACGAACTCGTCGCGCACGACCATTCCTGCGTGACTTTCTGTGGCGAAGACAAAGAGACGCTGCGTTTTTTGAAAGGGTGCATGCGCACGGATTACTACCACATTTCCCTTTCGGCGGACGTCACGGGTATCGAGAGTGCGGTGGCGCTGAAAAACGGCTATGCATTGGGCGTGGCTCTCACGATCGGCGCAAACCGCAAGGCATTCGGCAACGATACGCTGCATTACAATTCCCAGGCAGGCGTGTTCGGGCAAGCGGTGAAGGAAATGCGCGAACTTCTGAAAATGATCGCGGGAAGCGACGATACGCTCCCCGTGGGCGCGGGCGACCTGTATGTCACCGTATACGGCGGTAGGACGCGGCTTGTGGGTATTTTGTTGGGGGAAGGGCTTTCCATCGGCGAAGCGCTTGAAAAACTGAAGGGCGTCACGCTTGAATCGTTGGTCATCGCCAAACGCGTGAACGCGGCGCTCCTGCGCAGGTTTACGTCCGGTGCGCTTGCGGAAAAATTCCCGCTTTTGGCGCACGTCGCAAAACTCATCGCGGGCGAACAGCCGCCCATGCCGTGGGAGACGTTCACCACGGAATCTTTTTGACGGGAGGAAGGAGATGAAGCAATTTTCCGACAAGATCATTCTTTCGGGGCATCGCGGCGAACGCACGGTCGTCCCCGAAAATACGATGGCAGCCTTCCGTTACGCGCTCGAATGCGGCGTGGATATGATAGAGACGGATTTTCATCTTTCCAAAGACGGGCGCCTGGTGCTCATTCACGATCACACGCTGGAGCGTACGACGGACGGCGCGGGATTCGTGCGCGATCATACGCTCGAAGAGTTGCGCGCGCTCTCGGCGGGCGTCAAATTTTCCGAAGACTATCGCGGGGAACGTATCCCCACGGCGGAGGAGTTTTTCGCCCTCACCGCCGACAAGGATATTTTGTTTAATCTCGAATTCAAGGTGTATCCCGCCGACGAGGGAGACCGCGCCTTCGAACAGGTGGAAAAACTCGTTGCCATGCTGAAAGATTACGGCATCGCGGACGGACGGGTCATGTTCAACAGCTGGAGCGCCGTTCTTTTGCGGTATGTGCGGGAGCGCTACGGCAACCGCTTTCAACTGCACGGGTATTATCCGTTCAGCCTTTTCAACGACCGGTGCGAAGGGGATCTCTTTTCCTATGTAGACTGGGCGTGCCTGTTCCCGACGGAAGAGAGCCCCGCGCGCGTGCGTCCCCGCGGGGATTACGAGGCGGTAAAAGAACGTGGGGTAAAGCCGTGCAACTATATGCCCGCCGTGTATACCGACTATGCCCGCGCCCTCGAATACGGCACCCGCATGTTCACGGTTGACGACATCAAAACGAGCGACTGCATCCTGCGCGCGCTGGGCGTGCGGTGAGGAAAAATATGGCGTCGCCGTACGATGGCGATCGAATCGGCGAAAAAATCCGGGAAACGAAACGTGTTTCGTAAAAAGTTCTTTATTTACAAGCGGAAGAGCCAAAGTGCCTCGGAATTTGCCGGGGGGCTTAAGGGAACAAAGATCCTCGCGGACGTCAACGGCCGCAAATGTAGCGACGCTTGCAGTCTTTTTGTCGGTGATGTCTGCAAAAATAATTTTAAACGATTTTGTTATCGAAAAACCACTTTGGCACCATGGCGTATGCTTGGCATAGATAAATGGCCGAACAAATATAAATTTGCCCGCGCAAAAAGTCTGCAAAAGTTCAAAAAAGAGAACGAAAAGGAGTATCTGTTCTGGCAGTTTCTGCAATACGAATTTTCTTTGCAGTGGAAGGCGTTGAAAGGGTATGCAAACAAAAAGGGCGTTTCTATTATAGGAGATATCCCGCTGTATGTGGCGTATGACAGCGCGGACGTATGGCTGAACCCGAAATTGTTCAAATTGAATGCGGACCGCAGCCTGAAAAAGGTCGCGGGAGTGCCGCCCGATTATTTTTCCGATACGGGGCAGCTTTGGGGCAACCCCGTCTATAACTGGTCGGTACATAAAAAGGACGGCTATTCCTGGTGGACGGAACGGATCCGCCGGTCTTTCGAATTATACGATGCGGTCAGGATCGACCATTTCCGCGGGTTCGACCGGTACTATGAGATCGATGCGGGGGAGAGAACTGCGATCAACGGAACATGGCGGCGCGGCCCGAAATACGAACTGTTCCAGGCGGCCGAGAACGCATTGGGGAAATTAAATATCATTGCGGAAGATCTCGGTTCTCTCGATAAGGGCGTTTACCGCCTTATGGACGAAACGGGATACCCAGGTATGAAAGTAATGGAATTTGCTTTTGACGGGAACGAGGACAATCCGTATTTGCCGAAAAATATCAAGGAAAATTCCGTCTGTTATACGGGAACGCACGATAACGATACGCTTTTGGGCTACATAAAAAAACTGAAGAAAAAAGAGTATGAAGTTTTTGTAAAAGGCTTGGAGGAGGTTTTGGGCAAAGAACAAATAGAATTGGAATTGACCGATAAACGCAGCGTGGCAAAGGCGGTCTTATTTGTCACGCTTTGGAGCCGTTCCAAACTTGCGCTGATCCCGATACAGGATATTTTATTGCTGGGCAGCAGTAGTCGTATGAATACGCCCTCAACAAGCCGGGGAAATTGGCAATTCAAATTAAAAAGGATAGAGTCGTATGAATTATCAGAGTTTATCGGCTATTGCGGGCTTACAGGCAGACTATAACAAGTAAAAAAGCGATTTTGATGAAATTTAAGGATACGAAAGAAACAAAATGGATTCTATGTCCGGCTTGCGGAGAAAAAACACGAGTGAAGATGCGTAAAAATTCAAGGCTTGAGAATTTTTTATTGTATTGCCATAGGTGTAAAAGGGAATTTATAATTGATGTTGAAGATTTTAAAGTGACGGTAAGCATACTTTTACTATAAAAAAGAGTGTAAAATCGAATAAAAAAATGCGTTTCCGAATTTTGCTTTTTTCGGGGCGGCTATGGTAGCATAGTT
>CASEWU010000149.1 GCA_949291725.1 uncultured Bacillota bacterium | reverse complement strand
GTTCCGCGGCGGAAGATTCGGACGGAAATATATAACGCCGGGCGGTTGATTGCCGAAAATCTGATGCAGTGCGCACTGTTCGGCAAAGAGCATCCGCTCTTTCCGCTCTGGGTGTACAAATGCGCCGAAAAACTCGAATACGTCAGCCGCTTTGTGGACAAAAAGGGCGAAAGGCTGCCGCAGGATTATTATGACAGCATTTTTACCGGGTACAACGAAGCCGTATGGGAAACGAAAGAGCGGCTGCCCTATTTTAAGGACGAAGGCGAATATACCATAACGGATGCGCTCTGTGAAAAAGTGTTCGCCATCTACGACGCCGTGCGCGTTTCCTGCATGCCCTATCTTTTGAACCGTGGCAGAGTATCGTGCGGAAAACTACGCCTCCATCATCGTGCAGGCGGTGGAAACGGAAGGGAAAAACAGGGAAATCAAAGTCGATTACGATCATCTCGACCGGAAATATTCGAGTTGGTAAAAGAAGGAATACAGCCCGTATATTGCGGGATTTTCATGGGGCAAATATCCTGCCCGATAAAAACTACAGTGGAAAGGAGATAAAAAAGATGTGGGGAGCGATCATCGGGGATATTGCAGGCAGCCGGTTTGAACACAAAAATTATCGGAAGAAAGATTTTGCCCTGTTCAGCTTACATAGTTATTTTACGGACGATACTTTAATGACGCTCGCCGTCGCAAAGGCTCTTTGCAATCGCGGTCGGGCACAGGATATTGCTCTGTATAATGAAACGATCCGCTGTATGCGCGTTATGGGATCAAAATATCCCGATGCCGGGTGGGGGCTTTCCTTTGCAAAGTGGCTTAAAGCGGAAAATCCCCAACCATATCAAAGTTTCGGCAACGGCGCGGCGATGCGCATCTCCCCCGTCGGCGAATATGCCCGCTCGGAAGAGGAAGTCAGGCGGCTATCCAAAATTGTTACAAGCGTATCACACGACCATCCCGACGGGCTGAAAGGCGCGGAATGCGTCGCCATGTGCGTCTATCTTGCCAAAAACGGGGCGGGGAAGGAACAGATCTTGCAGCGCGTTAAGGAGGAATACTATCCGGAAATTACTTCGCTTTCTTGCGAAGAACTTTCCAAAACCTATACCTTCGACGAAAGCTGTCAGGGTACGGTGCCGCAGGCTCTCGCCTGCTTTTTCGAAGGAGAAGACTTTGAAGATACAATACGCAATGCGATATCCATCGGCGGCGATTCGGATACGGTTGCTGCGATCGCGGGCGGTGTAGCCGAAGCGTTTTTCGGTATTCCGACGGCGCTTATCGATGTAGCAAAATTATATTTGGACGATGACCTTTTACGGCTTGCCGAAAATATCGAAAAGGAGCGGAAAAAGAATGGATAAAAAAGCTGAAACAGAACAGTATTTTGCACTTTGGAAAGAACCGATGCTTGTTGAGGCGGAGCACGACCATTGGGTGCGGTGGGGAAAGCTACTGCGCGCATGGCTGCTGAACGAGTATGTGCCCATCAATTTAGAAGTTGTCGGAGAGGTTCCGCACGGGCTGAAAAAAGATACGCCGCTCGATTTAGAATTGCGTTTCCTGTTTTTGAAGGGCGATTTTTATAAGGACGAGGC
>CASEWU010000148.1 GCA_949291725.1 uncultured Bacillota bacterium | reverse complement strand
TATCCACTGTATTATCACCCGCCGCCTTCTGGCGGCGTTTTGCATTACCGTATACAATATAGCTGCAAGCAAATACATGCAAATAAATACAGCATGACTGACTTGTAATATATTAGCGGGAGAACGTCTGCACGGAGCGCATATAGCTCATGCGGAACAAAATCGGATTTGACGGAAATCAAGATCGAACAATTGATAAGCGCAGAGGTAAAACGTATCAGCGAAGCTCTCGGGAAAAGTTTCCTTGACTGCGACGACGTCGCTACGCTGTCCGGATTAGGACGGGACAATGCACGCATTCTCATGAAGAGCAAAGCATTCCCTCTCATTACGGTAGGTCGCAGACAAGTCGTAAGCATACTTGCTTTCGTAACATGGCAAATGAAAGACTATCTTATAGGAGAAATACCCAATGGCTACAAAAACAACAGATAAAATGAATACTGCATCATCAAAATCAAAAAACAAAAACACGGCAAAAACCGTACGCAAGGCAAAACAAAAAACAAGCCGCCGCGGACGCAATGAAGGAACCATATATCTCCGTTCTGACGGCAGATGGTGTGCAATGGTAACGCTCGGTATCGCAGATAGCGGAAGGCGCATACGCAAAAGTATATACGGATCGACTCGTGCCGAAGTTGCGGTAAAGATGACATCGTTACTCGGAGAAAAGCTCAAAGGCGGGCACGCTTCCGTCACTAACGATTCGCTGCAAACACTTATGCACGAATGGCTGATGACATTCAAAAGAGCGGAAGTCAGTGCGAGAACGTTTGAACGAACCGTCAGTACCGCGGAAAAGCACATATATCCGCACATAGGAGAACTGAAACTGGAGGAAATAACTCCTAACGTCATACAAAGCATACTGAACAAAATGCTCCTTAACGGCTATGCGCTTCCGTCGGTACGCAAGGTAAAATTCTTGCTTAATCAATTTTTTTCATACGCCAAATCCTGTAAATTCGTTAGAGATAACCCTGTGTCTGAGTGCATTGTCAAGTCGACAAAAGAGCATAAGGAACAAAAAGAAGAAAAATACAAAGCTATCCCCATGGAGATACGAGGACTATTCCTTGCCGCCATATCCGAAGATGAACTGATGAAACCGCTCTGTATGATCCAAATGTTTGCCGGGCTGCGCATAGGTGAAGCGCTGGCGCTTAAATGGAAGGACATAAATTTCGACGCAGGAGTCATAAATATCGACAATGCCGTAACTATAGTCCCGGAGACTGATGAAACAGGCAAAATCATACGCCGCCGCACCGTAATATCCGATACCAAAACCGCAGCAAGCGTCCGCGAAGTGCCGATGCCGAAAACGCTAAAAATCGCTCTTACCGAATGGCATAATATCCGCCGGGCGCTCGGCAGAAAAGCAAACATCTCGCTGGTAGGCGCCGACGATCTGGTTTTCGGAACCAACAAAGGCAAACTGCGCACATACTACGGGATCAAGACCATGTTTGACCGGCTTATGAAAAAATCGGGACTGAGCATATACAAACTTCACTTCCACTCCCTGCGGCATACATATTCGAGCATGCTGTTCGAATCACACGAAAATCCCAAAGTGATTCAATTGCTGCTCGGACACAAAGACGTGACGACGACTATTAAAACTTACAACAGCGTAGACCGTTCGTATTTCAAACAAGCAGTGGACAAATTGGATGCAAAGTTTGAAAAACCGCTAAATAACGACTGACTTGCGCATTCATTCAGAGTATAAATCTACGGCGAACTCCGCACTCTCATGCACGTCATCTCGGGAAATTATTAAGTCAACTCACGCAACAACCTTGCGCCAACTGACGGCATATTTTTCAGTCAACTGACGGCATGATTTTTCGCCAATTTACGGCATAATTTTCAGCCGATTGACGGAAAACTGTTGCGTGCGCATAGAAAATGTGCTATACTAAAAACGAAAAATCAAATGGGAGTATTACTATGAAAAAATATCGAAGGCGTATCGCCGATCAAATTTTGCAAAGAAAGCTCCAAGGCAAGGGAGCCGTACTCATTGAAGGTCCGAAATGGTGCGGAAAGACTACGACCGCCGAACAAGTAGCGAAGAGTTTCCTCTATATGAACGACCCGAAAACCATACGACAAAATCTCTCTATGGCAGAGATCGACCCGAAACGGCTTTTACAAGGAGAAACGCCGCGGCTTATAGATGAATGGCAGCTTGCCCCGAAGCTTTGGGATATGATACGTTTCGAAGTGGATCATCGTCACGACCTCGGACAATTCATTTTAACAGGTTCTTCCGTTCCCCCCGAAACAGAAGAAATAAAACACTCGGGCACAGGAAGGATATCATGGCTCACGATGCGCACTATGAGTTTATATGAATCGGGAGAAAGTACGGGCGAAATCAGTTTGCAGGAATTATTCGCCGCACCTGAAAAAATCAGCGGCGCCACTTCTGCCGATATCGAACAGCTCGCTTTTTTCGTCTGCCGTGGTGGCTGGCCGCAAGCAATCGATATGGTGGGCGAGCTCGCGCTCGATCAGGCAATCGATTACTACGACGGTGTCGTACATTCTGACATAAATCGTGCGGACAACGTCAACAAAAACCCGGAACGCGTTAAACGGCTCATGCGTTCTTTTGCGCGCATGCAAGGTGCACAGGCTCCGAATTCTGTTATCCGCGAAGATATCGACACCAATGACGACGGCACCGTCAATGAAGAAACTGTCGGGCGTTACGTTAATGCATTAAAGAAGATCTTCGTGATAGAAGATATGCCCGCATGGAATCCGAATTTACGCTCTAAAACAGCCATCCGCACTTCCGATACGAGATATTACACCGATCCCTCTATTGCCGCGGCAGCACTCGGTCTCGGACCGGCTGATTTGCTTGCCGACCTAAATACCTTTGGATTGCTCTACGAGACGCTGGCTGTTCGCGATCTGCGTGTATATACAGGATCTCTTGGCGGGCAAGTCTATCACTATCGCGATAAGGGGGGGCTGGAATGTGACGCCGTCATACATCTTCGCAACGGCACATACGGACTCATTGAGATCAAGTTAGGCGGCGATAGGCTCATAGAAGAAGGGGTTAAAACGCTGCAGGCTCTTGCGGAAAAAATCGACACGGATAAAATGAAAGCTCCCTCGTTCCTAATGGTTTTGACAGGCATTGGCGACTATGCATACCGCCGCCAAGACGGCGTATATATCGTTCCCATCACCACATTGAAAAACTAATTTTAGCCCGAATTATGACTTTTGTAAAAATGTGTCATCTATACATATCGGAATTACTATCTCACAGTTTTTCAAAGCCTTTCCATAAGTATAACGTTCATATTTTCTTTTGCCTCATCCGTCAACCCCTGCGTAAAGCCCGCCGTACTGAAAAGAATGTACTGCACGTTCTTTGTCTGTGTGAGTTTTAGCATGGTTTCGGCTTTTTCTTGCAGAGCGTGTAAAACGGATAACCCTTTGGGCGTAGTGGTGTACTTACATTCGCCAAGTACAAGGTTTCCGCTCGCGGTATCAATGCCTACGATGTCGATTTCGCCTGCTTTCGCTCCCCAATATCTGCCAATTTTGTCAAAATGGAAATCCCAAGCATCGGCGGCAGACAGTTCCCACATTTTTTCGCGGCAGACGTCCTCATAGACAAAGGCGGCATAGTTCTGTACAAATCCCTTTTTGATCTGCGATAGCACAAAAGCAGTTTCGCCTTTTTCAAGGTAGGCTCGGTAGGGATAGACAAACTTGAACCAAAATGCGATGAAGTTATCCGCGATGCGGTAAAGTCCGCTTTTGCTCTTTTCGGGCGCAGTTTCCGTTACGGGAACTTCCCGCTCGATCAAATCCAAATCCATTAACACTTTCAGATACTTTGTAAGTCCCGTTTGTTTCAAACCGAGGTTTGTCGCAATGTCCGATAGTTTGCGGTTGCCCATTGCGATCGCCTTAATGAGCGAAAAATAACTGCCGATCTCGCTGACTTCTTTCTGCAAGAGAAAATACGGCTCCTCATAGAGAAAACTCTGTGAATTGAGTACATTCTGCTCGATCGCTTCGTAAATATACGTATAGCCGCAGAAAGTTTCTATATACTTCGGAACGCCGCCCGTTACCGCATAGAACGGGAGCAGTTCGTTGTTTTCTCGCCCTTCAAAAAATTCGTGATAATGGCTGAACGGGATTTGTTTGAGTTTGATTTGTCCCGTGCGCCTGCCATAGAGAGGAGAACTGTAATCAAGCGTTTGCGACTTCATGAGCGACACGAGAGAGCCGCACAAAATCAACATAACATTCGCGTCTTTGAGCAAAGTATCCCAAACCTTTTGCATAACGGACGGGAACGCAGAATTGGACTGCCCGATATACTGAAACTCGTCTAAAACGATAATTTTCTTTGTTTCGGTTTTGTAGTCGATCAGCGTTTTGAAAACAGTAAGCCAGTCCACGGCAGCAGACTTCAAAAGTTCGTTGCCCGTAAACTCTGCTACCTGCACTTTGAAGTAGTTCAGGTTTTGCATCTCAGATTCTTCGGTTGCAAGAAAGTAGAGCGAATTTGAATGTCTTTTCAAAAACTCCGTGATAAGCGCTGTCTTACCTACGCGCCGCCTTCCGTACACGATAACAAGCGATGATTGATTTGCCGCATATTGTTTTTCTAATGCTTCCAACTCTTTT
>CASEWU010000147.1 GCA_949291725.1 uncultured Bacillota bacterium | reverse complement strand
GGTGTTTCTCCGTCCTTTGCCCGAACCTCGCCACACGCCGCCAAACAGCCGCTCAAAACGCGCGGACGGCGTAGGCTTTACACCTTTCCCATACTCGTCTCAGCATCTTTTGCGCCCACGGCAGAAAGAGAAATAGGTTTTGCCTTTTTGGTTTTTACAGGCTGCACGTTTCCCGTTCCAGATTTCATGTCCAGAAACTCACGCACCCCGGCAGGAACTGTTTTTTGATACAGCGTCTCCAATGCCTTTTCCAATTCGTCCTCTACTGTTCTTTTGCTTTGCTCCAGATACATTTTTAATGCCGACAATTTTTCTTCGTCAAACGAAATCGTGATCGTTATTTTCTTCATTCTTTTTCCTCCTCTTTTTGAATCTCATTGACAAGATCCCGAAATTCCTCAGGCAAAATATTTGTGCCGAACTCGGCATTGACCGCCGCGATCAATTCTTCGTCCGTTTGCTCCGTTTCAAAACATCCTGCCAGTCTTTCCGCAAAGTTTTCTTCCTCCGCAAATTGAAACAGACAAAACGAAAAGAGCACCATCGCCTTCTCGATGCGCTCTTCACCGAATCCTTTCTCAAGCATTTTCTCTTCGATGCGTTCCATTGTTTCTTCTGCCTGTAAAATCTCTTCCTGTGGGATCTCTGTCTTTCCCGTGTCGATCCCCGCGCCGCCGGAAAAGATTCCTAACACGGCCGCAATCGGCATACAGATGATGACCACAAGCCCAAGAGCAATGCAACCGACAGTTTTAAGAACCTTCTTGTTGGATCCGACGGCAATCGCCGCTTTTTTGAGGATTGCCGCAATCGGGAATGCCATCACCTGCCTCCCGCCGCGCCGAACAGCGCAGACTTATATGCGGGCGCAATCACGCGCAGAAGATACCGTTCATTCCCGCAGCGGTACAGACAGGTCCCGCGTTCGGGATGGCGTATGAGTTCGAACTCCGAAGGTTCCACTTGCAGCGTATCCATATATTCTTTGGGATTGATTTGCCCCGCATTGAAAAGAAACTGATGCGTGGGGATCGAGAACAAAGGTTTCGTATACTCGCGCACAGACGGCAGCAAAAAATCCTCGATGTTCTGACTCGCCAGAATGACCGAGGATTCTTTCTTGCGCACTCGTTTCATTGCATTGCGGATATATTCGATCGCCGTCATATTAGACAGGAACAGATATAATTCATCAATGGATGCCGCCGTATTTCCTTCGCCGAGCAACTGATCGGACATATACGACAGGATATTAAACAGCATTGCATCTTTCAGACGCTTGTTTGTATCCAGCAGGCCCTTTACTCCGAAGCAAACAAAATCCCCGTCCACAATGTTTGTATGCCCGTTGAAATATTTACTTTCCGCTCCCACACACATGGAATGGATGCCCAGGCAAACCTCCTGCAACGTCTCTTCCGTGTACAGATGTTTCTGCGCTTTATTGTAGGATCTGTACTCCTCTTCGCACAGTTTATAAAAGTCTTCCAGGATCGGAAACGACTTTTCCCCTGCACTGTCCGTGATTCCGAATTTTTCATACAACTTTGCAAGCAGCAATTCAATTGTATCGATCTGCGCGTCGTCGAAATCTTTATACGCGCGGAAGAAATCTTTTAAGAATGCAATGTGCCGCGCCAGCCTTGTCTGCATTCGGAACGCTCCGGGAGCCGTGGGATCTGTTTCTTCGGCACCGTCCGACCATGTCTTGGGTTCGAGCGGATTAATGATATATTCCCCCGACAAAAAATCGATATACGTTCCGCCCAATGCGCGGCACAGATCCTTGTATTCGGACTCGGGATCCAAGCAAATAACTTTCTTCCCCGATTCGCGTACATTCATGAGAATGAGTTTGAGAAGATAACTTTTTCCCTGTCCGCTATTGCCGAGGATCAGAATATTGCTCGTCGTTTTGTCCTCTTCCCGCCTGTCAAAATCCACGAGGATGTTTGTGCCGAACTTGTCGCGGCCGATATACAGACCGTGCGGATCCGTCTTTCCCGAAAAACCGAACGGATAAAAATTTGCCGCCGAACTTGCAGGCATCACTCTCTCAAACTGCATACCGAATCTGTTTTCGCCTATCGGCCAAGCAGAGAGGAATCCTTCCTTTTGTCGTAGTGTCAACCTGTCAACAGAGATCTTGGATCGCGCAAGTTCCATTAAGACTTCCGATTGCAGTTCTTTGAGTGCTTCCATACTCTTGGCTTTGAGTTCGACGAATACCGAACAATGCAAAAGGCATTCCCGCATCTTTCGCATATTAGCAAGCAGTTCGATGACGTCCTGCAGATTGCCTTCTGCCTCCACCGTCTCCGTCATGTCCGTCCCGCCTGATTTGAGTTTATTTTTCCGCATCGCATTTTGAATGATCTTACGCTGTTCCATAGGCTCAACCAGTCTGTGATAAATACGAAGTGTCACGCCGCTCTTATCGGAAATCCTTGAAAAAATTGCCTGTTCATCCGTCGACGGAGGATATTCTCGAATCACCCAGGCACAGCGGTAACTGTCTCCTACAATATAATGGTCCGCATAAAACCGAATGGTCGACGGCGCAATGCGATCGAAAAAATCCTTTGTACGCCGCCGTTCCTGTTTTTCCATGCTTTTCTTTTTCTGCACCTTTTTCTCCTTTGCCTTTTCGGGCATAAAAAATCAGCCGTCCTGCTTTTTGCAAAACGGCTGAATTCTCTCAGATCATTTGTCTTTTTACTTTATTAAATTTTTCTTGCGGCAGCATCCTCAAAATTTTAGCAAATTGCTCCTCTAGGGGCATTTCTTCCAGCGAGGAGAAAACTTGCCATTCCATTATTTTTTTTGCATAGTTCAATACAATATTTTGCCTGTATTGAGAAAAGTTCCTAAATTTTTCAATTAGTTCCTCAATTTCTTTTAATCGTTTCGCATTATATTGTCGAGCCCGTTCATCGGTCGTCAGTCCGTCTTCAAAAACTGTAGATTGGCGGGTTATACCATTTGAACGCGAAATCATAGTACTTGCAGGCTTTTGTTGCATGTTCCCGTAAGCAAAACCTTTTTCTGCACCACTACTTGATTTGTGAACAGGAATAAGCTTACGCTTTTCCTTCTCTTCAACAAACTGAGACTTTTGTTCCAACCATGCGCTATATTTAAGAGAAAAACCAGGTAACGATAGGTGCTTATCTTCCAAGCATACATCTTCAATCTCGCCTTGCATAAAAAAGATTTGTCCGTATTTCTTATTCAATGCGACAATATATTGCGGAGGATAACTGCGCATATCCATTTTGTATTGGGCTATTTTTTGGGTATTTACATCAATTACAAACAACTCATTTTCAGTCGACCTGTTCAATTCGTATCTTTTCAAAAAATAAACAGAATCTTCGCGTATTTTGGGGTTGATCTCATCCACCACAATCCATTTACATGATATACCCAAGCCTGTATATTGGCTCTCAAACTCCATTATTTTAGAATATGATACGGTTTTATCTCCAAGTTCAACTGCAATTCTCTTTTCACCGTCTTTTAAGATAAGATGGGTATAATGATGCTTTAATATTTTTTTCTCTATTTCTACATCATATCCTTTTTTCTTAAAAGACTCGTAAAGCTGATACCGTATCTCACGGAGAATGCTCGGCTGTCGATCGAATTGCGCATAATCGCAATTCCCGTCATGCAAATGTGCAAAATATGCGCTTTTTTTCTCTCCGTGACAATATTTAAGCAACGGACTTTCACATTCCGGATCAGGGCAGATAAGCTCTTTTCCGCTTACCTTTCGAATTTCTGCTTCCTTTTGATAATCACTTGCTATATCTGTAGCACTGATTTCAAGATCGTTCCATTTTGCCCTTTCCATTTTCCCTCTTGTATATCTACATTTTCGGAAGATAATCTTCTGCGATATTTTCCTCTACGTCGTCTTCCGTGGAATCCTCTTGCGGAGCATGGCTCTCGGCTATCGTTTGCAAACTTTCAATATGCCGTTCGACCATTTGAGCAATCGCTTCTTTTCTGTTTTCGCTGATGAGTTCCTTTGCCCGCGGATCCGAAAATACTTCCCGAACCATATCACCCGCATCGTACAATTTTGAAAAATCGATCCAATCAAACGAGGTAACAAGTTTGATTTGCTCGTCGTGCCGTCTTTTGAACGGCTTACTAGCAATATTCTTCTCCGTGTAAATCTGAGAGAGCAAGCTATTGTAGCCGAGCGAACTTCCGCTGTCATAAATGGGTGCAAAGCCAATCCATTCCAAGGTTTCGGCATTTCGCACCAGCCCGAAATTATTCAGATGCCTGTCCTCGTTGGAAATGAGATAATCGAGTACGAGCATCCTATCCAACGCCGGCACGACGTCAGCCGCGCCCAAAGACTTGCAGCAGTTCACGAAGTGCTGATATACAGAAGTACTGTTGTCTTTCTTTTGCGTTTGCATGATGCGCCACGCGCTGACAAGTTCCGTATCTCTCGTAACGAAATCTTCGCATACGCTATACGGTTCACCGTCTTCCCAAATGATGTTATACGAAACGTGATTTATATTGAGCCTGTCCATGATCTTCGATGCAATCACTTCGTTGAACGGTTGCTGCCTTTCGAGATTGCTGCCGCCCTTGATAAGGTAGCGTTTCCCGTTTATGATTTTCCACCGCTTTTTCAAGTATCCGTCCGAAGTATTGTCCGGCGAACTAAAATCAAAATCTTCGTTCTTTTTTGGCTTCCCGAACAATACATCTCCCATATCGTCGGAAAAAGAATTATCAAAAAAGTTTATCTTCTCCCAAATCAATTCTGCTCCTTCGGGACATATCCAATATTGATCGGAAAGGCTAAGACCAAAGCAACGGACCAGCAATATTTTGGTATCATTCAGATTCAGCGTTTCCAAAGCTTCGCGAACGCCTGAACGGCTCGCCGGAATAGAACGGTCAGTCCACCATTTATTCAGTTCGCCGCGATCAATGATACCGTTTTTGACGGGAACACCGACAGGTACATGTTCCGCCGACATAACAGCTTCAATTTTACGAATTATTCCCGTTTCATCGTCGAGTTCGAGTTTCGCAACCTCGATTCGTCTATGCATCAGCGTACATTTCATCGGCATTCCCTCCTTTTTATGAATTGATTTGTCTACAGTATACCATAAAATACCTCCGAAAAGCAATGATTCCTTGAATTTTTTCTGATTATATCATTTACTTTCCGCTCCTTTTCTGTCGAAAAACGGTTACGTTTCCGTATCTGGTATCTGCTCACCGAATAGCGATGCATCGAAATATAGTGCCAAAAGCCGCTTGATATCACTCTTTTCCAGCCTATGCACCTCAAAGCCCTGTTCATGGATCGCTTTCTGCACGGCATTCGCATAATGAAACACTTGCTGCGCATTCATACCTCGGCACTTTGCAACAATCAGAAACTGCCGTGCCGTCGCCATTTCCAATTGGATGCCGTCCAAAAAAGCGATGTCTTTTTGCAAGAGATCCTTGACTTTCTTGTTCTTTTCCTGCTCCGCGCGTTCAGAAAGGTATGCCTTGTTTTCGTCAAAGCACTCGTTCGCATCTACGCACGCAATCTCAATTTCCGGTATTGCAGACAGCAACATCGTCATTTCCCGTATTTTATTTTCCACGCTTGCTGCCGATAAAACCGACAGATTTGTCGGCCTTATCTCATACAACAGCAATTCCCCGCGATTGGTCAAAACCCCATACTCTGTAAACGCCTTAAATCCAAGCAAGTCTTGTACCGCTGCGCCTTTTTTCTTTTTTTGCTCTTTCTTTCCCATTTCATCTCCACTCATAATACTGCTGTTCCGTCAAAAAGTACCGCGCGGCATACTTCATGTATTCGAGTATCGTCATGTCATCTTTGCGGATGGTCAGAAAAGCAAACGCAAGCGTGAATGCCGCTGGCAACAGCCAACCGAGTTTTACGAGCAGAACGATCGAGATTAAAACAGCGATACTTAAAATGATAAAGTCCTTCATTCCCCAAAGCCACAGATTTGCCTTCGCACGAAGGTTTTGCGGATACAGATAATGTTTCATACGATTTCCTCCATTCCCTCCTTTCCATATCGCCGATACGAATATCTTTCGTTTCCAGTTCTCCGTTTCTTTTCATGCCGTACCTCTTACTTTCCTACACTTGCGATCGTCCTTGTCAGATTGATCGCCGTTGTCGTCGCGTGAGCCACGCTCATCATATTGACGCGCACCGAACTGTCCAGCCCGAACTGCTGGGCGATCCGCGGCACTTCGTTTGCCGCAAGCATGATCCCAAGTCCCAGCAACATGCTTTCCGGGAAGGTCATCAATCCCAAAAACAACAGCGTCGTCTGCATAAACGCGGTCAGACAGATCGCCGCGACTTGTTTCATCCATTGCACAAATCCGTCTCCGTAACCGCGCGGTACCGAAAACATATAAAGCGATCCTACAGTCATCTGCACAAGCAGGATTCCGCCGCGCTTAATATTCTGGAAAAACACTTTGATAATGCAGTACGCAAATGCGATCAGAATCAGCAGATTGAACAGGCTTCCCATCGCCTGGTCCTGCAACGAGAACTGCTTTTCCAATATCGCCATGCTCTGCCCCGCAAGATCATACGTCTTCCCGTCCGCAAACAAGCGCGATAAGTCCTCAGCAAACGTGTTTTGCAAAGAGATACAAAACTTATACAGCTCCACGGGTACGATGCCGATGAGCGAACAGGCAAAAAAGCCTTTTAAGATATTCAAAACGGTCGTCTTTATGTTTGCCCTGCCGTTCTGATATTCTATGGCAAGATCGAATACCGCCACCACCACGCCCGCCGCGAACAGCGCCCAGCCGAACAAGGTAAACAGCCACACGGTTGCTTGTACCCATTTCAGGTCAAAGATCTCCGCGCCCATGTTTCCCATCTGCGTGAAAAAATCAGCGACTGCGTTATACACTGTTTCATAAAACCAGTGCATCATCGACGACCAGATCGAGTTAGAGATATGTTCCCCTACACCTGTAAACGCATCTTTAATGCCTCCGATCAGATCTTTCAGCCAATCGAACATTTGCACCTCCTATAGTCTCAACGCCATATCGGGAGATACGAACATTTCGGCGTAATCGAGAACAGAGCGCGCGATTTTTTGTTTTTCTTCTTCCGTGACAGTAACATTCCAACGGGATTTCACATCACCCTCCCAAAGATACGGTTTCACTCTTCCCGTCCCGCTATTTTTGTCCCCGATGATATCCGAAAACAAAAAAACATGACTGTCGATCACCCCGCAGGTCAGACTCATGATCTTTGCTTTTATCCCCTCATAGTCGTTCGCGCATCCGTTGGTTGTGAATTCAAACTTCAGAATGAGACCGTCTTGCGGTTTTGCAATTGCCATCTTCCCGCAGTATTTTGCATCTTTCATCAATTCACTTTTCTCAAACAGCAACCGCATTTCCTTTTCAAAAAAATCCATTTATCTCACTCCTACCCGAGAATTTTCCAGATATACAGCGGCGCCGTCAGCGTGAACACGAGGCAGGCAAACAGGATACACGGCGCCACGAACTCAAACTGCCCGTGTTTCCTGTAATCAAAATACGCGGTACCGAGCTTGACGAAAAACAAGATCGCCAAAATCATGTCCACGACAGGAAACACCACATTATTTACGACCTGTTTGATCTGCGCCTGCGCCGAATTCCAAGTATCTTCCACCGCTCCCGCAACGTCCCCCGTTTCGGCATATGCGCCCACGGCAGGGACAAACAAAACTGCGGCGACAAGCGTCAGCGCGATTGATGCAAGCAGTATCCTCTTACACCTCTTTTTCATGGCACACTCTCACCTCCTTTCCATATTTTTTATCTTTCTCATCCTGATTTTCATATTTTTGCAAAACTGTATCTCCTCCTTCATTCCGTCCGTGAGCTCGTCTCCGAAGATCCACATTTCGTCACAAAACCATAAAAGGCTTTGCCCTGCCAGCATTCCCGTTTCCCGCTGTTTCGGATCGTTGTCATCAAGACACAGCGCATAAAAATGCGGCACGATCGGTGCCGCACCGCATTTCAGCGCATACTCCGTGTACTTTTTTACGCGTTCCAGGTTTTCCGCTACATCGCCGCCCAGCGGCGCGCAGATATAGACTTTCTTTTTCATACTTTCACTGCTTTCGGAAAATCCTGCATTTTCTTCAGAGTGAATGGAATTTGACGTCGATACTTTCTTCCACCTCCTCTTGCTCAATCTCTTCCGGACATTCAAATCTTTTTAAATACTTTTCCGCTTCTTTGTCCGTCAAAGAACGGAAATTTTCTTCGCTAAGTCCGACAACAAAGAAATTTCCGACAATTACATCCGGAATTTCTTCGAGCCTTCTGTTTGCAGGCAAACCTTCAAGTTTTCCTTCTTCGTTGCAGATGATAGCCGTTCCGTCGCCGTTATTGACAAGTTCGATCATCCCGCCGACGGCGCGCTGTTTCGCTTTGAGCGTATCCTCGATTTCCGCGGCGTACGCCGGTTTTCCGGGTTCCACATATACGACTTTTAAGAGATTTTCAGGCTTTTGCGTTGCCAATTCGTCAAAATCGATTTGCTTGAATCCGACGCGATCGCAATAAAAGCAACCCTCTTCCGTCTTTACGACATCCGAAACCGACAGCGAATGACCGCGATGCAGAGGCGGAATGTCCGTATTGAAAAGCGCATACACGTCCTCCGGATTTTTGCACGCAACATCGCCCGAAAACACTTCATCGTAAAGCGTAGCGTCCACGTTTTCCGTTCCCTGGTATTTTCTGATTTGATCCAGCCCCAGGAACTTTACCTTGTTTTTATCTCGTTGCGTATTGACCTGATAGATCTTTACCTTCACTTTATCTCCTCCATTTTCATCTGATTTTCTCCGCCGGAAAGCCGCGCCAGTTTTTCCTGCGCCCAGGCGGGAAGCAGTTCAAGCTTTACGACGCCTTGTATTTCCGATCGGTCGAACCATCCCCTTTCCCCGTCCTTCAAGAACTGCCCGAACACCTTTCTCCCCAGGGCTTCGGGGCGGCAGCCGTTCCCGCTCTCCGCATAGAAGAGCTGATCGGCTGCGGTTTTATATTGGTCTTTCAGACATTCGGGACGGATCGCCACCACCTTTCCCGTATAATCCAGGTTTTCAGGGTAGCATTGGTTCGATTCATACAGTCCCAAAGCCTGCCACTCCTTCCGCGCAATGTTCGTAAAAACATCGACGAGCCCGGGATGCGATTTTACCGCAAAGTTGTAGTTTTTGAAACTATCGTCTTTGGGAACATTGAATTGTTTTGCCCACTGCTTGTTCTCTCGGCTGTATCGCCCGTCGTGATCCCCTTCGCAGATGGTATTGGCAAGTACCCAATTGACGCGGTCAAACCCGAACTCTGCAAGAACCTTTTTTGCGCAGTCCTTGTTCAGTCGGTTTCCCCCGTATCCGTCCGAGATCGCGCGTTCGATCGCACGCGCGCAGATACAGTTCTCCGAATAACTTTCCACCCACGCATTTAACTCACCGCTCCTTTCCGCTTCCGCACGGCTCCAACGATACAAGTCTTTATGCTCCGCCATCTTTTTCCGCTCCCTGCGACTGCGCCCATTTCACCGACAGATGCACGAGTGCCGCGCGCTGCTGTTCGGGCGTCAAGCCGTTCAGAAAATCATATAGCGTCACCTCTTCGTTTCCTTCCGTCTTTTTGCAATCGCATATCCGCTCTCTGCGCACGACGACCGTTCTGCCGTCTTCCGATTCCGAAAAGGAAAGGATGTCGTTTTGCTTGAACCCCACGCTTTGGCGGATCTCGAACGGTACCGTGATCCTGCCGCGCTTGCCCAGTATCCGATAGATTTTTTTCATATTCACCTCTCGCAATGATCTTCGCACGGACAATTTTCGCAATCGCCGTCGCAATCCGTACTGTTTACGGGACAGTTTTCACAGTCCCCGTCGCAGACTAAGTCTTTCGTATCTGTCACCGCACGGATGATGAGTTTGTTTTCTTCTGCAGTGATCTCCAAAAGACTTCCGCTCGAAATTCCCGCATCTTCCAATGCCTCCACCGGCACGGAAAGAAAAGCATACTGCTGTGTCACTTTCTGATCTTGCATGATACCACACACTCCCTTAATATTTTTTCGTAGTTAAAGTTATCGCGGAACATGGACATCTGACGCGGCTTGTTCCGCTCTCGTTCGTATAGATCATAATTGCCTATGAGCAATTCCTTAAATTCTTTTCCCGCACTGTACCGCTGCGCCATAGAGTGCATTCGGGAAAAATCGAATACAGAAAACCCGTCGTAAAGACCTCGGATCTGCGGACAATCGTTGTACGAAAGCAGGAACTTTCCCTTGATGTTTTTCAATGTGTCCCGAAGCCGCAGATGATCCGTCCAGCCAAACTCAACATCGTACATATCCTCCGTGGAATAGTACGGCGGGTCCGCGTAGAAAAAACTGTCCGGCCGATCATAATGCTTGATTAGCGTTTCGAAATCCTGGTTTTCCACCACTACGTTAGACATCCGCTTTTCCAGTTCTTTGATGAGAGAAAACAGTTTTCGGATATCGAACGACTGCGACGCATATGATTTCCCGCCGCTCGAGTAGCTGTAGCGCAGAAGCTTGAGAAACATCGCCGCGCGGCGGACGTCATAATCCTGCGTGATGCGCGTGCGGAGTTCTTTGAGTTCTTCCGCCGCAAGCGGCGGGAACAGCAGCTGCGTCAAGAGAAGTTCCTCGCCCAGATATTCGTCCGTAAACTCCTCTTTTTCAAAGAAGTCTTTGACCGCATTGAAATCTTCTCGAGAATTCAGATTACAAAACCCGAGTTCGCGAATGGTCGCCATTGTCCTTTCTTTCATGCAACGGAAAAGATTGACTAAGTTTCTGTCAAAGTCGTTATATACCTCAAACGGTTTCGGCTCGGGATTGCCTAAAAGCACACTTCCCGAGCCGCCGAATACATCGATGAATCTGCCGTATTTTTGCGGAAACACGGCATAAAGGATATGCAGGATGGATGTCTTGTTCCCTACCCTCGATACAGGTGTTTTGATGTTGATCACCTCGCTTTTTGTATAAAAAAAGCGATACCGTTCCTTTCATTTCGGGACGATACCGCCTTTCCTGTTACATTTCCGGCATCATTCCGCCGTCCATATTCTCCTCTTCTCCTATGCCTGTGATGTTTACATATTCTCCGATGATGCCGAGCGCTTCTTCGTAACTACTACTTGAAAACACGCGGCTTGTCATCTCTTTCGCATCATCTCCGAGCCCGTTTCTTTTCAGCGTCCGCGAAGCGATCCCCACAAGATTGAAAATGTTGCCGTCAGCACCGATCAGCGGACAGTCCGGCTTCTCTTTTTGTTTGAGTCCACCGTTCATTTTATCCCTGCAATATTTTCTGTACTTGTCGTCTTGCCATTCGTTAGCGTAAAATTCTGCAAAACAAACAGGTTCCTGCCCCACTCTATCAGTCCCTTCGGCAAACTCGGGAAGATACACATTTTCATAGGCGCTTTTCGCTTCTTCTGTTTCTTTTTCATCTTCTAAAAAGCCGCCCAGCCGATTGGGAACGTAATCCGAAAGCCATGTCCCGCCGAACTGACTGTGCGTTTTCAGTCTCCAGATCGCAAACTTCCCTATATCCAATTTGGCATCCTTGAACGGAAACAGCAAGCACGTCAGGTTATCGTGCGTAAACCTTTTGCAGTCGTTGATCCGCGTCCCTTCCAGCAAGATCCCTTCCTCCGTCAGCATATCGTTGATCCCTGTCACCCATTCGTCCAAATCCCCGCCGCAACCTTGCAGCACAAGACCTTCTTCCCCTTTCATGCATCGAAGTTCTTCTTCCTTGATCGTCGTTACACTCATTGTGCTATTCCCCCCATTCCTTGTTCTTCCTTTTGCAACGGATAAATATAATCCGTTCCGTCTCGATTGAGTACCAGACCGCAATCTTGTAAAAGGTCGATACCCTTCACTTCCGCCGCAAACTCTTTTGCCTCCTTGCCAGAGCGCGGCGAGAAAGATTCTGTAATCTCTCCCGAAAGATATTTCATTCTGCCGCAGTTCTCTCCGACGCATTCATCCGCCCACTCATGTGTGATAGCGATGTCGGGATACATCTGCGACAACTTTTTGAGAATCGGGTGCGGCACTGCCCATGCCGTATCAAACCGTAATTCTTTCGCTTTGGAATAGTCTTCTCCGTCCTGATATCCGTATGCGTTCCACTTTGTACCCCAGTTTTTAATACTCCATTCATACCAGGTCGGGGCACCGTATTTCAAAAGATTCCGATACGCAGCCCTTCCGAGTTCCCAATCTTTTTGCCGAATATCCTTTCGCATATTGAGAAATATTTTTTCTTTTTCTTCGGGAATCGTAAGAAGTTCCTTTTTCGTTACATTCCCTTTCAGCTTATATACTTCGACAAAACCTTTATAGGCTTTCAGCCCTGCATCCGTACTGCTCCCTGCCTCTATATCCAATTCGGGCGGACGAGGGATAAGCTTGTTAAAGTCAATACTGCCCCTCCCGTACTTGTCGCTCTTAACGGCTTCAAGCATTGCAAGGATCCTTTCCTCCTGTCCCTCAAATGTGATTCGATTTGTCACATGATTCGGCATTCCATTCCTCCTTTTGTCTTTCATCTATCTCCCTGATCATTTTTCCGATCGCCGTGACAACGGGAACACTTACCGCATTACCCGCCATTTTGTATAATTGCCCGTCCTTTAATCCTGTTGCTTCGGCTTTATGAAACTGTTCGTCCGTAAATCCCTGCAACCGCCAGCACTCGATCGGCATCAAACGACGCACCTTGCCGTAACGGATGATCCCGTGCCTGTCGCAAACGGTGAGCGTGAACATCGGCTCTTCCGGTTCTTTGAACCGCCTGCCGTTTTGCCGTACCTTATCTTTATCCGGCGTCAAAATTGCACGAGGTGCTTCCTCGATAAATACCGCAGAATGTTCACCTTTGCGGTTGCTGATCCCCGCATCTTGCCGTGCGGTAATACACCGTGCCGTTTCCGTAAGTTTTGCCCCTTCATTCATATCGATAAAATAATACCCTTGCGAACTGCTCGTCGTCAAAGTATGGGCGACTTTATCCCCGACGCGCCCTCTTCTCGAGTTTTGGTTTGGATACGCAAGATCGATGCTGTCCCCGGGGTACGCCAACTGATACCCCGCCTTCGTTTTTACCTTGATCGGCAACGCTACGTCATAGAGCCCTGTCTTACCGCCGAATCCACCGACTTCGCTTGCGAATGTTATCGAGAGTCCCCTCGGGGAATAGATCCTATTTCCTTCCCGTCCGGGGTATATCTGCATAAGAGTTTTTCCATTTGCTTCTGTGAAAGAAAATACTTCGCCGGCGCATCTTTCTCCAAGATATCCGACAATATACACTCTCTTTCGGGATTGGGGAACTCCGAAATCCTTGCTGTTAAGCACCTGCCATACGACATCGTACCCCAATTCAGAAAGCGCGCCGAGGATCGCCGCAAATGTCCTGCCGCTGTCATGCGATAGGAGTCCGGGTACATTCTCAAGTAAAAGATACTTTGGTCTTTTAGCGGCAGCGAGCCGAGCGATCTCAAAAAATAAGGTCCCTCTGGCATCGGTAAACCCGCCGCGCCTGCCAGCGATCGAAAAACTCTGACAAGGGAATCCTCCGCAAATAAGGTCGATATCCGGCATCTCGTCCGGGTCGATTGTTCTTGCATCATGAAAATACACCTCCCCCTTTGGTTCATACATGGCGTTATACGCCTGATTCGCGTATTTGTCGATCTCACAGTGTCCCACGCATTTAAAGCCTTCTACGGCCGCCAACCCGCTTCGAAAACCGCCGATCCCTGCGAACATATCAAAAAATCGGATAGACATTTCTATCCGACCCCATTAACAGATTATTTTATTTTTCTCTCGTCTCACCCCCCCCCTTTTCACATTCTTTGAATCGGCTCATCTTCTGATTGAGCCGACTCTGCAAGCAGTTCTTCTTCCGTAAGCGTCCGAAAAGAATCTTCCCCGGGGATCACCCCCAGGCGCCTGCCGTTATCGAAATCACAATGCAGCGTTCCGATATCGTCCACAAAGGCGACACTGCCGCGCGTGCCGCTTTCGATCGGCCTCGGATCGCTTCCCATACTCAAAAGTTCGATCCTTGTTCCCGGCGGATACATCTTCTTATAGCGCTCCGCCTGCCTGTACAATCTCTCCCATTCGTTCATTGATTGTCCTCCTCTAAAAAAATTTGCAAAGAAAAAACGAGCGATTTTATCGCCCGTTTTTTTCTTTTAATCTGTAATATTAACTTCATCAAACAACGGTGAATCAAAAAATTCTTTTAACGATATCTTCAGTCCCAAACAAATCCCGTAAATCGTTGCAAGCGTAACCGTCTTGCTGCGCGTCATGGTCGCTATCGTCGAACACGGAACACATCCGTTTTTCGCTACCGCATATACGGTCGTCTTTTGTTTATCAGTTATCTCGATCATCCTGTTGTAAACAGCATCTACCAGTCTCATGGCTTCCTCCTTTATATTGCTTTACCAATATATTGTAACGAATACCTGAGACAGTTATATATTGGTATACCGATAATTTGGTTGACCAACATATATTTTATAAGCTATAATCAAACATATTGGCATACCAATATATGGGAGGGAGAATCTATGAAAATAGCATTTTTGGGACACCGAAAAATTGAAAACAGTGAAATAATCCGCAGCATAACCACCGCTGTCATCGCAAAACTAATTGCGCAGGGCGCCGACACCTTTTTATTCGGCAGCAGAAGCGAATTTGATTCGTTATGCCATGAAATCGTGTCTGAATTCAAACGAAACAATCCTCAATTGAAAAGGGTATACGTTCGCGCTGAATACGAATTTATCAGCGATGACTATACCGCCTTTCTTTTGGAAAGATTTGAATCCACCTTCTTCCCCAAAGAGGTGAGCAACGCAGGAAAAGCTGCCTATGTCAAACGGAATCAAGTCATGATCGATTTATGCGACCTCGCCGTTATCTATTATGACGAAAACGTTTCCCCTGCAAATTCTCATAGCGGAACTGCCCGCGCCGTTCAATATCTTCTGAAAAGAAAAAAAAGATTTATCAATATAAAGTCACAAACTATTTGATTTCCCCTATCCCCGTTCCCTGGCTCAATATTTCATCCAAAGAAATTTCTCCGCTGATATATACAAATC
>CASEWU010000146.1 GCA_949291725.1 uncultured Bacillota bacterium | reverse complement strand
CGTTACCGCCGCCAGTCCGAAAAAGTTGTTCGCCAGAAAAATCGCCACGATATACGCAATGACAAGCACGATTTTCGCCCGAGGATCCATCCTGTGTACGAACGACTGCGTGGGATAATATTGCCCGAACGTTACATCATTCAGCATGACGTTCACCGCCTTTCCCGTACAGGGCCAATACTTTTTCCACAAAATCGTCGCAGGTAAAATCCGTATCGATTCTGTATCCCTTTTCTTTCAAAATTCGCGCGCATTTTGCGGTAACGGGTATATCCAATCCGAGCGAAAGCAACTCTTCGCTGCGGGAAAAAATCTCCGAAGGTTTTCCTTCCATGACCACCTTGCCCGCCGAAAAAACCGCCGCACGCGTACAGTTTTCCGCGATCTCGTCCATATCGTGCGATACGATGATGATCGTCTTGCACCAGCCGCCGTGAATGGAATGCAAAAGTTCCATCAGCTCTTTCTTTCCCAAAGGATCCAGTCCCGCCGCAGGCTCGTCCAGGATCAATATCTCCGGCTTTGTTACGATCACCCCTGCAATTGCCACGCGGCGTTTCTGCCCGCCCGAAAGCTCGAACGGCGACGCATCCTTTACCGCTTCCCAGTCCAATCCGACCGTTTCCAGCGCTTCCCTGACCGCCGCCCGCGATTCTTCCTCGTTCAGGTCTTTGCGGAAATTTTTCAGGCCGAACACGACATCCTTTTCCACCGTTTCGGCAAACAATTGGTATTCCGGGTACTGGAACACCATCCCGACCTTGCTGCGGAGCTCCAAAAAGTTGCACTTTTTCTCCGCGAGATCGTAATCGCCTATCTTCAGATATCCGTCCGTAAGCTTCAAAAGCCCGTTCAGATGCTGTACAAACGTGGATTTTCCGCTTCCCGTATGCCCGATGATCCCGAAAAACTCGCCTTCCTTGATTTCGATATCCACACCGTCCAGCGCCGTACTGGCAAAAGGCGACTTCGGATTATAAACATATTTCAGCCCTTTTGCAACGATCCGCATATTTCCTCCGCCAGTTCCTCTGCCGTAAACGCATTCCCGACGGGCATACCCGCCTCCTGCAGACGTTTACAGATATATGCTGCGCGCGGCAGCGTCAGATTGTATGTCTCCAGTTCCTCGCTTCGCGCAAAAATCTCTTCGGGTGCACCGTCCATCACCACTTCGCCGCGATGCATCACGATCGCACGATCGGCCTGCAGCGCTTCGTCCATAAAATGCGTGATCAGGATCACCGTCATGCCCTGCTCTTTGTTCAGACGGCGCACCACATCCATGACTTCCCTTCTGCCTTTAGGATCGAGCATAGCCGTGGATTCGTCCAGGATCATGATTTTCGGCAGGATCGCAAGCACGCCGGCGATCGCAATGCGCTGTTTCTGTCCGCCCGAAAGGCGCGACGGCGTCGCATGGCGGAATTTTTCCATCCCCACCGCCTTCAGCGCAAAATCGATACGCCTGCCGATCTCCTCGCGCGGCACGCCGATATTTTCGGGGCCGAACGCCACATCGTCTTCCACGATGCTCGCCACGGTCTGGTTATCCGGGTTCTGAAACACCATCCCCGCGCTCTTGCGGATCTCGAAGGTATTCTTCTCGTCCAGCGTATCCATGCCGAAAACCGTAACGCGGCCGGATACAGGCTCCAAAAGCGCATTGATCAGTTTCGCCAGCGTACTCTTTCCGCTGCCGTTTCTGCCCAGGATCGCCACAAACTCGCCTTCATGGATCGTCAGCGTTACACCGTTGACGGCAAACGTGCTATCATCATCCCTGTAGGTATATTTTACATTGTCGAAATGTACCGCTTCCATAGCTCAACATTATAACAAAAACGGAAAATTTATACAACGATTTTGAGGCTCACGGAACGTATTTTCATGCGTTCTTGATAAATCTTTGACAATTTTCACCGATTTATATTGACTAATCTTTGAAAAAACATTATAATAAGGAAGGAGTTTTGCGGAATATATTCTGCATTTGCTCCGCTTATTTTTGTAAAACTAACTATCGGAGGTTCTATTTCCTATGAAGAAGATGACGATTGACGGCAATACCGCCGCCAGCCACGTCGCTTACGCATTCTCTGAAGTTGCGGCTATTTATCCTATCACCCCCTCTTCGCCGATGGCGGAAGTTGCGGATGAATGGGCTACCGCGGGCAGAGTGAACATGTTCGGTCAGAAACTGCGCCTTGCCGAAATGCAGTCGGAAGGCGGTGCCGCAGGCGCCGTACACGGCTCTCTTTCCGCCGGTGCTCTGACCACGACATACACCGCCAGCCAGGGCCTTTTGCTCATGATCCCGAATATGTACAAGATCGCGGGCGAATTGCTCCCGACCGTGTTCCATGTCAGCGCCCGCGCGATCGCCGCGCATTCGCTGAACATCTTCGGCGACCATCAGGACGTTATGGCTTGCCGCCAAACCGGTTTTGCGATGCTCGCTTCCTGTTCCGTTCAGGAAGTTATGGATCTTGCGCTTGTTGCGCACCTTTCCACGCTCAGAGCAAAAGTGCCGTTCCTGCACTTCTTTGACGGCTTCCGCACTTCCCACGAAGTATCCAAGATCGACGTCATCGACTACGACGAAATGAAATCGCTCGTCGACATGAAAGACATCGACGATTTCAAGAGCCGCGCTCTGAACCCGGAACACCCGATCCAGAAAGGTACCGCGCAGAACGGCGACACCTACTTCCAGAACCGCGAAACAGCGAACAAATATTACCTCGCTACCCCCGCGATCGTACAGGAAATGATGGACAAGGTTTCCAAACTCACGGGCAGAAGCTATCACCTGTTCGATTATTGCGGCGCTCCCGACGCGGAGAATGTCGTCGTGATCATGGGCAGCGGTGCGGACGCTATGGAAGAAACCATCAACCGCATGAACAAAGAAGGTCATAAAGTCGGCTTGGTCAAAGTCCGTCTGTACCGTCCGTTCGTTGCGGATGCGTTTGTTGCGGCACTGCCGAAGACCTGCAAAAAGATCGCAGTCCTCGACCGCACGAAGGAACCCGGCTCTCTCGGCGAACCCCTCTACCTCGACGTTTGCTCCGCACTCTTCGAAAAGGGCATCAACAAGATCAAAGTCGTCGGCGGACGTTACGGCCTCGGTTCCAAAGAGTTCAACCCGTCCATGTGCTACGCGGTTTACAAGAACCTCGAATCCAAAAAACCGAAGAACCACTTCACCGTTGGTATCTACGACGATCTGACCAATACATCCCTCGACTTCTCCGAGAAGTACGATGCGGCTCCCGAAGGCGCGATCTCCTGTAAGTTCTACGGGCTCGGCTCGGACGGCACGGTCGGCGCCAACAAGGATTCCATCAAGATCATCGGCGACCACACCGATATGTATGCTCAGGCATACTTCTTCTACGATTCCAAGAAATCGGGCGGCATCACCGTTTCGCACCTCAGATTCGGTAAAACCCCGATCCAGTCTTCCTACCTCATCGACAGCGCCGACTTCATTGCCTGCCATAACCCGTCCTACATCACGCGCTATGACATGCTCTCCGACGCAAAGGAAGGCGGTAAATTCCTTCTGAACTCCCCTTGGAATACTCTGGAAGAGCTCGAAAAGAATCTGCCTGCAAAAGTTAAACAGCAGATCGCGAAGAAACATCTTAAATTCTACAATATCGACGGTATCGGCATCGCGTCCCAGATCGGCCTGAACGGCAAGACGAGCACGATCATGCAGTCGGCATTCTTCTACATCAACGATTCCATCATGCCTTACGAACAGGCGGCAGACTTCATGAAGAAAGCTGTCTACAAGAAATTCTCCCGTAAGGGCGATGCAGTCGTCAACATGAACTACGCGGCGATCGATTCCGCAAAGAGCGGACTCGTCGAAGTCAAATACCCTGAAAGCTGGGCTACCGCGACCGACGGCGCTCCGATGGTTTCCGTTGCGGATAACGAATACTTCAAGAACGTCGTTCATCCGATCCTCGTTCTGGAAGGCGACAAACTGCCTACTTCCGCATTCAACGCGGACGGTTCTGTTCCCGTCGGAACGACCAAATACGAAAAACGCGGCGTAGCGGTCAAAGTACCGAAGTGGATCACTGAAAACTGCATCCAGTGCAACCAGTGCTCGTTCGTCTGCCCGCACGCTTGTATCCGTCCCGTCGTCATCGACGATGCGACCGAAAAGCCCGCAACGTTTGTTACCAAACCCACGACCGGACTCAAAGGCACGCAGTTCCGTATGCAGGTTTCTCCTCTGGATTGCATGGGTTGCGGCGTCTGCGCGAATGTCTGCCCCGGCATGAAAGGCAACAAAGCTCTTGTTATGGTACCGCTGGATGAAGTTGTCGACGCCGATGCGAAGAACTGGGAATTCGCGCAGGAAGTCAAACAGGCAGATACTTCTTCCATCAAACGCACGACCGTAAAGGGAAGCCAGTTCAACCAGCCTCTGTTCGAGTTCTCCGGCGCTTGCGCAGGATGCGGCGAAACACCTTATGTCAAAGTTGTAACCCAGATGTTCGGCGACCGCATGGTCATCGCGAATGCAACGGGTTGCTCCTCCATCTACGGCGGTTCCTCCCCTACATGCCCTTACACCGTAAACAAAGAAGGCCACGGCCCCGCTTGGGCGAACAGCTTGTTCGAAGACAATGCGGAATTCGGTTTCGGTATCAACCTCGCTTACAAGGCACGCCGTGAAAAACTGGCGGCGGAAGTTACGCAGCTGGCTGAAAAGTGGGCTGACTTTGCAGAAGGCAAAGCTGCTTGCGAAGAATGGCTCGCCAACATGAACGACGCAGAAGGCAGCAAAGCGGCGGCTGAAAAACTTATCAAGGCTTGCGAAGGCTGCAAAGACTGCGGTTGCGACTGCGACGCGCTCTGCAAAGAAGTCCTCAAAGCGAAAGACTGCCTCGTCAAGAAATCCGTCTGGATCTTCGGCGGCGACGGCTGGGCTTACGATATCGGTTACGGCGGTCTCGACCACGTCCTCGCTTCGGGCGAAGATGTCAACGTACTCGTGCTCGACACCGAAGTTTACTCCAATACGGGCGGACAGGCGTCCAAATCCACGCCGACCGGCTCCGTTGCGAAGTTTGCTTCCTCCGGTAAGAGAGTCAAGAAAAAGGACCTCGGCATGATGGCAATGAGCTACGGTTACGTGTACGTCGCTCAGGTCGCTATGGGCAGCAATAAACAGCAGTTCCTGAACGCGATCGTCGAGGCGGAAAAATACCATGGACCGTCCCTCATCATCGCCTATGCACCTTGCATCAACCACGGTATCAATATGAGCAAGAGCCAGGACGAAGAAAAACGTGCGGTGGATTGCGGATACTGGCAGCTGTACCGTTACAACCCGACTCTCAAAGACGAGGGCAAGAATCCGTTCACGCTGGACAGCAAGGAGCCGACCGGCGACTACCAGGAATTCATCCTCGGCGAAACGCGTTACAGCTCGCTGAAAAAGACGCAGCCCGATGCAGCGGAAAAACTCTTCAAGGAAAACGAAGAAGAGAGCAAAGCCCGCTACGAAGGCTACAAGAAATTGGCCGAAGAGGAATAATTCTGAATCCGAAAATTTCTTATAAAAAATAATCATCCACGTGCGTAGCACGTGGTTTTTATTTTTCGGGCATAGCCCTTGTTCACTGGCTTAACGCAAATGCGTTTTTTAGTTGGCCTGCCAGCCATGCATTGGTTACTTGCTACCCGTCAACGGGTCTCTCG
>CASEWU010000145.1 GCA_949291725.1 uncultured Bacillota bacterium | reverse complement strand
TAAAAGAAATGGCAGAAAATTGTACGCACGATTGCGGAAGCTGCTCGCAAGAATGTTCGGAGCGCGATTTCAAAAAGGCTCCGCATGAATTGAGCAAGATCAAAAAGGTGATCGGAGTTGTGAGCGGGAAGGGCGGCGTCGGAAAATCGCTGACTACTTCGCTGCTGGCGGTAACGGCAGGGCGGAACGGTTTCAGAACTGCGGTCATGGACGCGGACATTACGGGTCCGTCCATTCCGAAGATGTTTGGCATCAAGGAAAAGGCGACGGGGAATGACATGGGGATTTTCCCCGTGATCAGCAAGACAGGAGTGGAGATCATGTCTATGAATGTTTTGCTGGAAGACGATACGGATCCTGTGATCTGGCGCGGACCGGTGATTGCGGGAACGGTATTGCAGTTCTGGACGGATGTTATCTGGAACGACGTGGACTATATGTTTGTGGATATGCCTCCGGGAACGGGGGATGTACCGCTGAGCATTTATCAGTCGATCCCTCTGGACGGGATCATTCTCGTTACGACGCCGCAGGATTTGGTTTCGATGATCGTCAAAAAAGCGGCGAACATGGCACAGAAAATGAATATTCCGATTCTCGGCATCGTGGAAAACATGAGCTATGTCAAGTGTCCCGATTGCGGAAAGAAGATCGAGATTTTCGGAGAGAGCCATGTGGAAGAGCTCGCGAAGGAATACGGGGTAAAGAGTATTGCCCGTATACCTTTCGATCCTGCGCTTACGCGTTGCGCGGACAGCGGGTTGATCGAGCTTTTTGAGGGCGATTATCTGAACGATCTTTTCAAGAGCATCGAATAATTTTCAAGTCTCTGAAAGGACGGAATACATGGGCAGAAAAAGCCGCAAAGCGAAAAGCTTTGCGGCTTTTGAGCATTTTTCGGGCGGATCTCTGAATGCTCGATTGCATAACAGTGGCTTTGCCGTTCTTAAAAAGAATACGCCGTGGCTTGCAAAATATGCAAGCCGCGGCGTATTTCGTTATGAACAATGTATGCAAACAGACGAAAGTTGTGTTTGTTGGTCGGAATTCATTGAGCTGCGTTGTTTTGACTTTTATTTCCGACGAGAAATCCGATGCTGGAAGACAGCATGTCGCGCAGTTGTGTGAGGGGAGCGACCATAGCCTCGGTGATGGAGGAGGTGTTGCGCAGGATGAGAAGGACGATAAGGGAAATAATACCGACCGAAGCGACGATGATTGTCTGGAATGTATGGTTGGCGGCGGGGGCGGACAGAGTGCGCAAGGCGGTATCTGCGGACGCGGCTTTGGCAGCGGGGAGATCGGAAAATCCGATTTTGTTCCGGACAGAAGACGGTGCAGAAGGGGGATTTGGCGTCATGATCGGCGAAGTTACCGCGGTTACGTTGATCGATGAAGGGCCGGAAAATCTGCCGCTGAGGAAATAACCGAAAACAGCGGAGGCATAAGTACGGATAATGATATCGACGGAATTGCTGAGTACGGAACTTTCCGAGGCGGAAAATAAGCCGTAGACGATCTGAACAAGAAACAGAAAGAGAAAAAACAGCAGGAATTTATCAATGAGAGAAATATGGGAATAGGCAGTTTTGATTTTTTGCAGTTTATTCATGGCTGACCTCAGTACCGAAATTAGGTATACGGTACTCAATCATTTTATGCATACGCAGATCCGTATGTGTATCCTGCATCGGTGTTTTTACCGGTAAAAAAAGCCCGACCGAACTCTTTTACGGCTCGGTCGGGCGATGTCTGGTACTCCCGCTGGGAATCGAACCCGGAACGGCCCCTTAGGAGGGGGCTGTTATATCCATTTAACTACGGAAGTATTGGATAAGATATAGTGTACTATAAAATCGCACAAAAAGCAAATATTTTTACGGAAAGTATGAACAATTTGGTAAAAAATTTGTGCCCAGGAAAACAGCGGAAGAGAGATAGGGACGGGGAGAAAACATGATAAGGCGCAGAGGGTCGGTAAGAGATAAAAAATTAAAAGAAAGGTAGGAAATCTTTAAGGCAAAAAATTGCTTTTTCGATAAAAATACGCTATAATATTATATAGTTAGAATTGGAATACTTATCTGGGAGGTATTATGGATAAAATCAAATTGCTCCAATCGAGACGGAACGAAGTGCTTGCCGCAGGGAATGCAGTTCGGAAGGCGATTGCAGGGCTTGTTGATGAGGACAGTTTTGTAGAACTTGCCGGTTTCAGCTTTTCCAAGAATGATTTTTACGGAGAAGAAGCGGCCGGAGAAGGAGTTGTTACGGGTTTTGCGACGGTAGAAGGGAACCCTGTATACGTAGCGGCTCAGAATTTTGATGTATTGTCCGGTGGTGTCAGCGAGAGAAATTGTGAAAAAATTCTCAAATGCCTTGACCTTGCGGAAAAGAATTCCACGCCTGTCGTGTACATTCTGAACAGTCTCGGCGTGCAGATCGGCGAAGGCGTTACGGTATTGGAAGGAATTGCGAAACTTTTGAGCAAAGCTGCCAAATTGCACGGAGTGGTGCCGCAGTTTGCGGTGGTAAACGGAGAAGTGTACGGCCAGAGCGCATTGCTTGCGGCGTGTGCGGATTTCACGTTTTTCCTGAAAAACGGAGTGCTTGCGGCGGACAGTCCGCTGGTGATTTCCGCAAAGAGCGGGAAAAACCTGGCGAAAGAAGCGGTGGGAGGAGCGAAAGCGCTCGACAAGACGAATCTTGTTTCTTTTGAAGCTGACAGCATGGCGCAGGTACATGAAACGATTGCAAAAATCATGGACGTCTTGCCGGATTTCAGTTCTGTGGTCGTGGAAAACGGAGCGGATCTGAACGCGGCATTCCCTGCACTCAATCAAAAATGCAGCGCTGACGCGCTGATTGCGGCGGTATTTGACAAAGATACGTTTGTGGAAGTCGGCAAGAATTGTTCTGAGGAGGTACGCTGCGTACTGGGACGCGTAGGCGGTATTTCGGTCGCTGCGATCGTAACGGGCGGCGAAGAGCCTGTCAGTTTGAACGAAAACAACGTGGCGAAGATCACTGCGTTTACGGAATTTGCGGCATATTACAATTTGCCGTTCGTAAGTTTCGTGAATGCGCAGGGTATCCGTGCGGATCTGGAAACACAGAACAGCCTTGTTATGAAAAATATATTCAAGCTGTTTGAGACGTATGATCTTTTGGACAATGCAAAGATCAGCGTGATTTACGGCAGTGCGATCGGGCTGGGCTATACGCTGCTGGCGGCGAAGTCGGCAGGGTTTGATTACAGTTATGCGTTTGCCGATGCAAAGATAGCGCTTTTTGACAGTGAAAAAGGAGCGGAGATCGAGTTTTCGGGAGAAAAGAAAGCGGACAAAGCGAAACTTGCGGCGAAATATTCGGAAGAAAATTCGGATCCGATCAATGCGGCGAAGAACGGATACATTGACAATATCGTTGAACCGCAGTATGTGAAGCAATATCTTGTGGCGTCGCTGCAAATGCTTTTAAAGTGAGGCGGGTATGACAGCGTTATTGATGCCATTGATGAATTTATTGGCGGAGCGTCCTCAGATTTCGGATGACGGATTTCCGATCACATGGCTGAACATCGGCGAGGCGTTGGTGTATGCTTTGTTGGGTTTTGCGGTAACGTTTCTGGGGATCATCATTCTGATCTTTTTTGTGTG
>CASEWU010000144.1 GCA_949291725.1 uncultured Bacillota bacterium | reverse complement strand
GGCATTCCGCTACGGTAGATAACTTCCCGTTCATCAAGGTATTCACGGACGAGCAGAGACCGGAAAGCTGGGGAGCGGACGCGCGGGATCTGTGCGACGTCATTCATATCGTTTCATCGGGGGATACGCGGCTGACTCTCCCGCTTTATACGATAGAGGAGATGATAAGCGAATGGGCGTTCAGCCGTTTCATGAGGCTGTACGAGGATTTCCGGTTTCGGAGAGGTGACAACACTCTGCTCGTTCATGTCCTCAAAAGTATAACGGCATGGCTGTGGAGAAGGAATATCCGCGTGTATAACCGATACGGATATTCTGTCCTGAAAATCGAAAAAGAGCGCGGCACGATGGACGGCAAGGTCGAGAATAAAAAGTATTTCATCATGAACGCGAAGATATACAGCAGGCGCTATGCAACGGACTGCTTTTCGGACTATTTCAACGATATGGCAAAGAAGTCGGGCGCGGGCTTAGGCGATTACAGGGAATACGTCACGGAAAAAGCAACAGTTGCGGAGCTGAAACAGCAGAACAGCTATTTCATCAATGCGTTGTATAAAGGCGAATAAAGAGAGGTGGTTGCTTGAAAAAGTGTAAGGTATACAGGGACGGGGGAATGCACTATATTGCGATCGCCCCGTCGGAGGGACATGCGGGCATGAGGAGAAAGCCTCCGCCCGAGGAGCCTATCGTGGTCGTGGAGCAGCCGCCTGATCCCATCGAAGAGGAAAATCAAACGGATGCATTGCCCGTGAAAGAAGATGTTTCGAAAGGCAGCGATGTGGAAGAGCTTTATCAGCCCGAATGTTCGGTTGCAGAGAATACGGATGATGCCAATGATATTATCGTTACCCTGGGGAAGACGCGGATCAGCACGAGGTCGGAGGAGTTTTTGCGGTGGTATCGTGAGTCGCTGGAACTAAAGAAAAAAGACAGGTATTCGTTTATCGCGTCAAAGATGGCACCGTACTTTACGGATAAGGAAGAACTGCATCGCTTTTTGCATCGGAAATTGGCTTGCCGGGAGCGTGCCAAGATGACGAAACGGCTGCGATGTATCAGGCGTGCGGCATTGCACGATATGAATTATTTTTGCACGTTTACATACGACAGTAAGAAAATGAACGAAGAAGAGTTTGAGAAGAAACTGTTAAACACACTCAGTCATTTTGCGAGCAGGAAGGGCTGGAAGTATATGGGAACATGGGAACGGGGCAAGGATACGGACAGGCTGCATTTTCACGCAATCATGCACATTCCGGAAAGCACGATGTCCGGGGAGCTTGTAAAGAAAAGGGAATACGACGTAAAGAAGAAGCGGATGGTCGAGCGTATAGAGAATACGTTTTTTGAAAAGAAGTACGGAAGGAACACGTTTGAATTTGTGGACGGAACGGCACTGACGGTCAATACCGCGATAGAGTATATCGTAAAGTATCTGGAAAAGGACGGCGGGCGGATCATCTGCTCGAAGGGGCTGCATACGTTTTTGGAAACGGATATAGACAATAAGGATATCGTCTGCCGCCTGCGCGAAGGCGAGGATAAGAAGTATATCCTTTTTGACGATTTTAAGGTGTATAAGGACGGAAAGGAACTCGGAACGATCTCGCCGGGTGTTTTGGCGCGCGCGAAAACGGTAGAATGACGCGAATATAATGAATTTACTTTCACTGAAAAATAATTCAGTAACGGAGAAAGCGGGCATAACGGCGGTTTGAAACGGATAAAAATGACGAAAATCACGCAAACGTATAGCAAAAAACGCGCACG
>CASEWU010000143.1 GCA_949291725.1 uncultured Bacillota bacterium | reverse complement strand
CGATCATGGGCAGAAATCTCGGGCATCGTGTATGGCAGGGAATTGAGGCATACGTACGCAATTATCCGGAAGTGGTTTCGGCAACGAAAGAAAACGACTTGGATATCGCAATGGACAAGGCGTTCAACGATGCCGTCGCGTTTAAAATTATGCCGAAAATGCGCGGATTGGAAGTCAAGGGCAGGAATGAAACCGAACTTGACGAGATCGCTGCGGTGGTTCGTGATTATGCAAAAGAGCTTATCGGAGACTATCAGAAAGCGCGCGAAATGACTACGGAATTGTTCCAGTGGAGCAGTGCCGAGTTTATGAACGAGCCTGCGGGCGAAGGGAATACGAATGATGACAAACGATAAGAGTTTGTCAAGGGACGCACTCTTTAACGACAGAACGGAATTGATGACGCCGCGTCAAAAGAATGCGTACAGGATCATGCAGGGCGTCAATCATTTTATTAATTTGGCGTTGGAGGGGCATCGGGAGATTTCGACAGGGAAATGTCGGGTAATGTTATATTCCGAATTTTTGCTGGAGCTGGCCAAAGGCTTTTTAAAAACGCAGCAAATCAGGGATAAGTGTCTTTCGGAGAGCGAAACAGACACCGATATTTCGCTTGCCGTGCACGATGATTTTATTCGCATTGCGCTTTATGCGAACAATGCAATTAAAAATATAATCCGTGATCCGAGCCGTCAGGTGACAAAAGTAGAAGTCAAACAGCTGGCATCCCGCGTTGCGGCATTTACGGCTAAGACGATGCAATGGATGTCTGTCCGATCGGGGCGCAACATAGCGGAAAAAATTGCGCCGGAAAATAAGATTCTGACAACGAAAACTGTTTTTTCCGTAGATACGAAAGAAAATCGAGAGCTGATGTATCTGTATAGAAATCTTGCGAGGATCGTGGCATCCAGGTTCAGCAAGACGAAATGTTTTCATTGCAGCAAGTGGGATTCTTGCGGGCAGGGCTGGCTTGGCGACATCAAAAAAATGCTGTCGGCTTTTACGCGGCTAAAAACGGAAGAACTCGGTCATGTGAAAGCGGAAAAGCAGGTATCGCAGAACAATAAGCTGATGTGTGACCTGAATTATAAAATTATCTGGGACGCGACGCTTATGCTCACGAAAGTGGAAGAAAATATAAAGGCGCAGTTTGATTCGGTACGTGAGCGTTTTGCAAAGTTACTGTATTGGCTGATGTTAGGATTATGTTTGCGATACAAGGGCGCAAAGTTGTTGGATCGGGCAGGTGCTCTTTACGATGATCAGGGCGTTTTATCATTTCGGGGCGCAAAAGAAGAGGATGACGGAACGACTGATTCGGATAAAATCGTTTTTGTCTCAGAAACGAACGATTTGTTGCGTGAGTACGTATTTTCCCGTAACGGTACGGAAGTTTATGTCGAATGCCGTTTTCCAGGAGAGAAAAAAACCGATGCTCTTGTGTTTGATTGCGGGGCAG
The DNA here is from genome assembly GCA_949291725.1 of uncultured Bacillota bacterium. Taxonomy (GTDB): domain Bacteria; phylum Bacillota; class Clostridia; order Christensenellales; family Borkfalkiaceae; genus Borkfalkia. The sequence goes on along the minus strand of CASEWU010000143.1, from coordinate 1,046 downwards.
TATTTGACGAACTGCTTGCTGCGGAAACAGATGTCGGTATAACTGAGGAAGAAACAGGAGAAGAAAAGCAATGTCTCTGAAATCAGAGTTTTGGGAGTGGGTAACAAAAAAGAAAAAGCTGTCGGAGAAAAGTATAAAAGATCTGAAAAAGCTTTATGCCCAGGAACATAAGCAAACCAAATTTTATAATTTTTTGACGGCGGATAATATAAAAAATATCAATACGGACGGGCGCCTTGATCTGTATTATGAATTTATGCTCGAGAAAGCGGCGCCGAAGAAAGCTGATACGCCTGTTCGTCTTGATAAGAAGGAGATCGAGCCGCTGCAGGAGAGTCTGCACGGCGAAATTGCAGACGACACGGCTGCCGCGATGGAGCGAAAAGAAACGGCGGAGAAAGAAAGCGGAAATGTAGTGTCTGACGAAAAAGAAGCGGACGGGCAAAGCGAAACGCAAGGGGAAGCAGAATCTGCAGAGCAAGGGAAGGGGCGGACGGCAGACATAAATGTATATTTGGGGCAATGCGCTGATGAGCTGACAGAATTTGTCAATATGCCCCAAGAGGAAGAAAAAAACAGCGATAAAAAGAAAATCGTAAATGCTGTATTTGATTTGTCGACGGCGCAGTTTTGTGACCTGGACAGCGGTACGATTGCTCCGATGGTAAAGTATGTCGGTTACAATGCGGGAGGGAAGCAAAAGAATATATTTCCACGTTCCGTTAAATCGTTTGTCTATGATCCGGCATTGGAAAAGATATACAGTACGGTGAGCGATCTGGATAAAAACGGAGAAGGATCTTCTTTTATTCAAAGATCGATCGCCGATACAAGCGAATTTTACGAAATTGATACGGAAGAAAAGTCCATTTGTCTTGTTCCGGATACATTGCGTGATTTTGGGGATAATGTCAAAAGCCAGTTGCGGACTTTTAAAGGGAAAGTGATTCCTATTCCGCGCAGCATAGCGGCGGCGTATACATACGCGGCATCAGTCGGGCTTTCGTGCGGATCGGCAACAGAATTGACCGTATATGATTTCAATT
>CASEWU010000142.1 GCA_949291725.1 uncultured Bacillota bacterium | reverse complement strand
AGCTGAAAGCGGAGGAATTTCCGTTGTTTTCGGACTTGCTCGAAACGCTGAAAAGCAAAAATGCAGCTACCATGGATTCGATGACGGCGCGGGATATGCGCACGGCGGAATTGTATCTTGAGAAGTTTGTTTCGGGGAGATATTCGGACATCTGGAACGCGCCGTCTACTTTGAGCGCGGACGCGGACGTGATAGACTTTAACTTTCAAAGCCTGTTCGCAAACAAGAACAATATTGTCGCCAATGCACAGATGTTGCTCATATTCAGATTTATCGAGCAAGAAGTCATTAACGCGCGGGAAAAGAATCGATACGGGGAAAATGTACATACCCTGATTGTCTGTGACGAAGCGCATTTGTTCATTGACGCGAAATTCCCGATTGCGCTGGATTTCTTTTATCAGATGAGCAAACGAATCCGTAAATATAACGGCAGTTTTTTGCCGGCGACGCAGAATATCGCCGACTGGAATGCGACCGAAGAACTGCGGAACAAGACGAGTGCGATCATCAAAAACAGTCAGTATTTGTTCATATTCAAGCTGTCCGCACCGGATATGAAAGATGTGCTGGACGTATATAAAGCAGGAGAGAGTTTCAACAAAGAAGAGCAACGTATGATCATTTCGGCAGGTACAGGGCAGGCATTTTTTGTGGGCAGTACAGAGCTTCGGGCGTGTATTAAAATAAAAGCGGGAGAGTTTGCAAGGAGTTTGTTTGAGGAGAAAAAATCAGAAAAGGAGATAGAAGAATGCTGAAAAAATTATGGCTGGCAGGCATGGCGATCGGATTTATTGCGGCGGCCGGTGCGGGGCTCGCGCTGACGAAAGAGCCGGAAGTCATTACGGCGGGTGCGACGACGTTCCGTAACAAAGTGGAATTCGATTACATAAAGTACGAAACGAAAAACGGCGTGCGGACAAAGACGGCGGAGATAAAAAATTCGAGCGGCGGGAGATTTGCGCTGTACAACGGCGGTTTGGTCAATTACGACCTGACCCTTAATAAAACGGGTACGAATTCGGGGATCCTATATACCCTCCAACAAGATGAAGCCATTTCCTATAATACCGTCACTCTGAAGCTGAACGTCATGTATCCGGACGTGCAGCTTCGGCTCTATGCCGGGGGCGGAAAACTGTACCGACAGACTTCATCGGATGAGCTGGAACTTACCCTTCCGGACGATACGTATCGGCTGGAGTTCGAGATACAGAGTTACACGTATCAGACGGACGAAGGGGGCATCTATTATACGCACGAAGGGGAATACCGCTTTCAGATCGATACGACGGCGCCGGTTATAGAAGGGGCAAGCCCGGAGGCGGATGGTCTGATCGTCGGGCGGGGGCATACGGTGACGGCGACGGACGCGACGAGCGGCGTGGAGTTTTTTCAATGGCGGAACGGAAAGACGGGCGGAAGCATAAAGAACATCACAAGCCCGTTTACGATCCCCGAAGATACGGCGGAAGGGTATTATCGTTTCAGTGCGACGGACTATGCCGGGAATGATACGGGGTATTATTACCTGTATTACGACCCCGTGCTGCCGGAAGGGCATATCCGCCTGAAAGACGGAACGGAACTTGAAAACGGGGCGAACGTCAATGAGGCGTTTGTCTTTGATGCGACGGATAATATCGGGGTGAAAGAAGTAAAAGTCAAAAGGCCGGGAAGCGCGGATTATATTACATATACCGATACCATGTCTTTGACGACGGACGGAGAATATAGCTTTTATTGCGTGGATACGGCGGGGAACAGATCGGAAACTTATACGGTCGTTCTGGATACGACGCCGCCGAAACTCACCTGTTCGGGCGGTAGTTTTTCGGGGACGACGGACAAGACGTTTACGGTCAGCGCGAGTGACGTCGGCGGCGCGGTGTTGTTTTATAAGACCTCGGAAATGACGAGTTTTGTCCGGGCGGAGGACGATACCTATACGGTAAACGATACGAGCGATAACGGCGTGTATTGGTTTTACGCCGAAGACGGATTGGGAAACCGCTCGGAAAGGGTATGGGTGGAACTGAAAGTGGAAAATCCGGTACTGGAGATCGTGCGGGGT
>CASEWU010000141.1 GCA_949291725.1 uncultured Bacillota bacterium | reverse complement strand
GCTATAAAATACGGTTTCAGGATTTGCCGCCGCGCGTTTTTCGACGAAAAAACGCGCGGCGGCAAATTTCGTGCAAAAAATTTGAAATATTCAGGTTTTTCACTTGAAATTTACGCTGATTTATATTAAAATAGAGATGTTAGAGAGTTTAATCAAATTCCAATCTTATCAGGAGGAGAAATTTTTTATGGCAAAGAAATATTGCTACCTTTTCTCGGAAGGTAACGCAAAGATGCGTGAGCTTCTCGGCGGTAAGGGTGCGAACCTTGCGGAAATGACAGGGATGGGGCTGCCTGTTCCTCAGGGATTCACCATTTCGACGGAAGCCTGCACGCAGTATTATGAAGACGGCAGACAGATCAATCCCGAAATCCAGAAAGAGATCATGGAGTATATCGCGAAGATGGAAGAGATCTGCGGCAAGAAATTCGGCGACAAGGAAAATCCTTTGCTTGTTTCCGTACGTTCGGGTGCGCGCGCTTCCATGCCGGGAATGATGGATACCATTCTGAACCTCGGTCTGAACGAAGAAGTGGTAGAAGTTATCGCGAAAAAATCGGGCAATCCCCGTTGGGCTTGGGACTGCTATCGTCGTTTTATCCAGATGTATTCCGACGTTGTTATGGAAGTCGGCAAGAAATACTTTGAACAGCTCATCGATCAGATGAAGGAAAAGAAGGGAGTTACGCAGGACGTCGAACTGACGGCGGAAGACCTGAAGGAACTCGCAAACCAGTTCAAAGCAGAATACAAAGAAAAGATCGGCGCGGAATTCCCGAACGATCCGAAAGAACAGCTGTTCGGAGCGATCAAGGCAGTGTTCCGTTCGTGGGACAACCCTCGCGCAAACTACTATCGTATGCAGAACGATATCCCTTACAGCTGGGGTACCGCTGTTAACGTGCAGATGATGGCGTTCGGTAACATGGGCGACACATCCGGTACGGGTGTTGCGTTCACGCGTAACCCTGCAACGGGCGAAAAGAAGCTCATGGGCGAATTCCTGATGAACGCACAGGGCGAAGACGTCGTTGCCGGTGTCCGTACCCCGATGCCGATCGACAAGATGAAAGAGATCATGCCCGAAGTTTACGAACAGTTCCAGGGCATCTGCCATACGCTGGAAAATCATTACCGCGATATGCAGGATATGGAATTCACGATCGAGGACAAGCATCTGTACATGCTCCAGACCCGTAACGGCAAACGTACGGCGGCTGCGGCAATCAAGATCGCTTGCGATCTGATCGATGAAGGAATGATCACGGAGCAGGAAGCTTTGATGCAGATCGATCCGAAAACGCTGGATGCGTTGCTGCACCCGCAGTTTGACGCGAAGGCGCTCAAAGCGGCTACGCCGGTTGCAAAGGCTCTGCCTGCATCCCCGGGCGCTGCTACCGGTAAGATCGTGTTCACGGCGGAAGACGCTGTTGCACAGGGCAAGAAGGGAGAAAAGGTTATTCTGGTAAGATTGGAGACCTCCCCGGAAGATATCGAAGGTATGCACTATGCACAGGGTATTCTTACGGTTCGCGGCGGTATGACGTCGCATGCGGCAGTCGTGGCGCGCGGCATGGGAACCTGCTGCGTATCCGGTTGCGGTGACATCAAGATGGACGAAGAGAACAAGAAGTTCACCTTGAAAGGAAAAGTATATAAAGAAGGAGATGTGATCTCGCTCGACGGTTCGACGGGTAACATCTACGGGGAAGGAATTCCTACGGTTGCGGCAGATACGTCTTCCGGCTATTTCGGACGCATCATGGAACTTTCCGATAAATATAAGGCAATGGCAGTCCGCACGAACGCTGATACGCCTGCGGATGCTAAACAGGCTGTTAAATTCGGCGCACAGGGTATCGGCCTTTGCCGTACGGAGCACATGTTCTTCGAACCCGACAGGATCGCGGCATTCCGTGAAATGATTTGCGCGGATACGGTGGAAGAGCGCGAAGCAGCTCTTGCGAAGATCGAGCCGATGCAGCAGGGCGACTTTGAAAAACTGTACGAAGCTCTCGGTGGTTATCCTGTAACGATCCGTTTCCTCGATCCGCCTCTGCATGAGTTCGTTCCGACGACGGAAGAGGACATTGCGGCTCTCGCAAAAGCACAGAAGAAAACGGTTGCGCAGATCAAACAGATCATTGCCGACCTGCATGAATTCAACCCGATGATGGGTCATCGCGGATGCCGTCTGACGGTTACCTATCCTGAAATCGCAAAGATGCAGACGGGTGCGATCATCAAGGCTGCGCTCAACGTCAAGAAAAAGCATCCCGACTGGAACATCGTACCTGAAATCATGGTACCTTTGACCGGCGAAGTGAAGGAAATGGCGTTTGTCAAGAAGTTTATCGTTGAAACGGCTGACAAGCTGATCAAGGAAAGCGGAATCGATTTGAAGTATGAAGTTGGTACCATGATCGAGATCCCTCGTGCTGCTTTGACGGCAGATGAGATCGCGAAAGAAGCAGAGTTCTTCTGCTTCGGAACGAACGATCTGACGCAGATGACGTTCGGCTTCTCGCGCGACGATGCCGGCAAGTTCCTGCCTGCATACTATGAAAACAAGATCTACGAATCCGATCCGTTTGCGAAGCTTGACCAGGTCGGCGTTGGCAAACTGATGGATATGGCGGTCAAACTCGGAAAAGCGACCAGACCTACGATGCACTTCGGCATCTGCGGCGAACACGGCGGAGATCCTTCTTCCATCGAGTTCTGTCATAAGATCGGCCTGAACTATGTATCCTGCTCGCCTTACCGTGTCCCGATCGCACGTCTTGCCGCTGCACAGGCGAACATCAAGAACCCCAGAAAGTAATTTTAATTAACTTTTAAATTGTAAAAATTAAAAAACACTGCTTATGCCATTTTGGCATAAGCAGTGTTTTTTTATAATTACTATTTTAAATTAGGGGATTGAAAAATGTTTAATTATATATTATTATTATATATGAAACAAGAAGTGAGATGATTCTTAAAATACAAAAATAATAAAGAATATCAAATAAATTGGTTGAGGATATGGTTTATGAAAATATCAAAAATGACGAAAATCACAAAACATTAT
>CASEWU010000140.1 GCA_949291725.1 uncultured Bacillota bacterium | reverse complement strand
GCCGCGGGCATTGATCTTTTCTTCGTTACGGTTTGCCACCGCGATCCGGATGCCCACGTATGCGCCCCATACCACGACTACCGCCGCCATTGCCAGAACGATATACACCCAAAAACTGTTCATCAGTTCGTTCAGTTTTGCGATGATTTCGCCCAGATTGTCATTCAGAGTCCCTGCTAATAATCCGTTGTTCATTTTGTTGTATCTCCTATTATTTTTTGTTTTTATCCTTGTCTTTTCTGTGTTTTATAACGGCCGCCACGGCGATACCCGCAGCCGCCAGAATCCCGGCGCCTGCGCCAAGCCCCGCGATCAGTCCGATGTTTTTATTCTCCCTTTCTGTTTCGGACATGGATACGTCCTGCGAATCGTCCGAGCTGTCCTCCGGGGTATCTTCCGTATCGCTTTCATCCCCCGGTTCCTCGTCCGAGCCTTCGCCCGGCTCTTGCTCCTCTTCTTCTCCGTCATCCGACGGAGTCAGATCGAGGGTAAACGCAGACAAAATATTTCCCGCGCCGTCGCGTACCTCCGCCGGATATACCCCCGAAAGTCCGCTCAGCTCTACCCTGCCTGCCTCATTCGTGCCGCGAATTACCGCACCGCCGGCTGCGTCTGTCAGAACCAGATATAATTTCCCGGACGCTTCCCCGCAATCGCATTCGCCGTGCAAAAGGATATATTTCTCCTCTATGTGCAATTCGCTGTAAACCGTAAACGTATGCTCATGCTCATGCGGCGGCTCTTCTTCCGGCAATGTAAACCGACCGATTTCCTCTCCCGAAATGTCATAGACCACTATTTCTTTCCAGCCGCTTTCGTACAGTCCGGAATATTCATATATGCCGTCCGGATCCGCCGCAAGGAGCATCCGTTCGTCCGCTTCGTTTATCGCATAGACACGCACGTCCGCAGTTTTTTCGTCCCCGCAGGCGCATCTGTCCGTCACCGTAAAAATCCCCTGCGACTCGTCCACTACGATTTCTGGCGTATAGCTATGTTCATGCTCATCCCCGCCTTCTTCCGGCGGTTCGGACGGTAATTCGCCATCCGTATATCCGTTATCTCCGCTTGTCACAAACTCCGTCACATAACTGTAATCGCAGTTTTGGCAAGTGTATTTTGTATATCCTATCCCCTCCTCCGTCGCTTCGACGCGCTCCGACAGAAAATCGTGTCCGAGCGGACGGACATAGTCCGTCACAAATCTGTCCCCGCAGTCCGTACAGAGATGTTCGGTATATCCGTACATCACGCACGTCGCAAAAACCTTTCTTTCGGTATAGGCATGTCCTTTTTCCTCGGTGTATTCCGAAACATATGTATCCCCGCACACGGTACAGGTATAGATCGTATAGCCGCCCTCTGTACAGGTCGGTTCCGTCACTTCTGCTGCATAATCGTGTCCGGGCGCAGCTATGTATTCGTCCGTATAGCTGTATCCGCAGACCGTACAGGTATGCGTCGTAAATCCCGCTTCCGTACACGTCGGCTCCGTTTCCGTATCTGCATAGCTGTGACCGAGCGCCGCAACGTAATTATCCGTGTACTCGTACCCGCACGTCGTACAAAAATGCGTGGTATATCCTTCGTGGGTACAGGTCGGGGCCACCGTCACTTCCGAATAAGTGTGTTCCGTCTTTTCCGTAAAATTGTCTTTGTAGCTTTCCCCACAAAGGGTACAGGTATATTCCGTGAACCCTTCCGAAGTACAATCGGGTTCATGTACGATTCCTTCGCCATACACATGCCCGCAGACCTCCTCGGCGGACGCCGCCAAAGCCCGCGAACCGAGCGACATCCCCGCCGACAGGAATACCGCCGCAAACAGCCCTATGCCCGCAACCGGCGTCCAAAATTTGTGTTTGACCTTCTGCATTTTTCTCCTCTTTACGCGGCGTTTCACTTTGCCGCTTCCTGTAATTTCTTCATGTCTTTCAGCATACCGTCTATCGCGGCTGCCGCATCCTCTATCCTCTGTCTTACACTTTCCTCATACCTCGACGCAATCTCAAAAAGCAGCGCGACTTTGTGTTCCATTGCCGCTTTCCGTACCGCAGATGCGTCCTCGTCGTCCAATATCGGCAAAACCTTTTTCAGCCTGTCCCGCACTTCGCACTCTATATTCAGCCATTCTTTATCGAGCTGCGCAAGCCGCTGTTCGTCGTTACCGCTGTCGGAGTTCTTTTCGTTCTCCGACTTTTCCAATTCGTCGAGGATTTTATCCCGTTCGCTCTGCGCTTTGCCTCCCGCAATGTCGAAGACATATTCCGACTTATCGAACAGCACCGCTTCCCGGCTCCTTTTGTCCGCTTTGCCCGCCTGAAAGTACAATTTTTCAAGTTCATACGACGGCGTAAAACGCGACCAGATCGGCTCGTATCCCCGCACCGATACGATGGCGTCCCCCTTTTCATCGCCGTTGATGCGTTCCAGCATCCCCACCGTGATAAGCGGTTGGTTCGACGCGCCCGTATTGCCCGACGCGCTCGATTCCGCGTTCGTGTTCACTGAAAAATTCTTCACCTTCTTTTGCCCGCAAAGCTCCGAAAACTCCTTCCTTGTATCAGGATCGTCCGAGCCTATAAATATCTTGACGTTGCAATTCGTCTTTACGATGTCTCCGACCTCCCTGCCGTACTTTGCTGTAAGCTGCGAAAAACTCTGCAACACGAACAGAAACCGTATCCCGCGCGAACGCGCCACCGTTACCATCCCTTCCATGTTTTCAAATTTGGGCAAATTCCCGTATTCGTCGAGAATAAAGTAGGTATTCCGCTTTAAGATCGCCGTTTCCGTCTGTTTCCTGCGGCTGTTCAGGTTCGCCTTTTCCACCAATTCTTTGTACATCTGCGTGATGAACAACGTCACAAACCGATGCCGCGTAAACCGCTCGTCCGGTACGATGGCAAACACCGCGTTCGGCGCTTCGTCCAGATTCACGATGTCCAGATCGTTCTCGCTCGTGAGCGATAAAATGCCGTCGTCTGCAAGTTGCTGCATATAGCCGTTTACCTCGGACAGGTATGAGGTGAGCGTCTTATCCGACGTAATGAGTACCGTATTGACGAGCCCGCGGACTTTCGAGAATTCGTCCCGCCCCTCCAACAGGTATTCCCTGAGCGCCGTCGTGTCTTCCGAACAATATCGCGTGATGTTGTGATAGACGTTGAATAAAAGCAGCTGCTTTTCGTCCATCTTCCCCTTGATACAGTCCTCGCAGAACGCAAGCACCAATCCCAAAATAAGGTTTCTCGCGCCCTGTTCCCAGGTGGGCTGTTCCCGGTTCTGTACGGGACAGAGCGTATAAACCAGATCCATCGCGTTTTCATAAATTTCGTCTTTGAGTTCCTGTACCCGCGTCCGCGCGTCACGGTATGAGAGAAATACTTCGCCCGCGCCGTAATATTTCCCGTCACGGTTTTGCAGGTTGTTCTGTAAATCCCTGACGAGCCGAATACGGCGAATAAGCATGTTCATGGGATTCCAGCGCGCCGAAGAATACGGTTCGCGCAAATCGAGAACGCTGATTTTATACCCTTCGCTTTCCAGCTGTTTCGCGTGCTTTTCATACAATTCGCTCTTCGGGTCGGTTATCACAAGGCTGGGCTTGGTTTTGCTCCGCGCAAGCGCCGCTATATTCTGATCCACGAATCCCGTCGTCTTGCCACTGCCCGTCGTTCCCACAATCAGCGCATGCAGCTGATCCGTCATTACGATTTCCACGCCTCCGCCCTTTTTTTCCGCGCCAATCACGATTCCGTCTTTCCGGTTCTCCAGACCGCTCCAATTCGTAACCGTAAACTCTTTCAATTTCCGCAGGCGCCTGGGCGTCAGCCACTCGGTATCTTCCAGATCATTTTCGTCCAACGCGATGTTCTGCGCGTCGATTCGGTACATCATCAGATACTCCGCGACGAGCAAGCCCGCCGCAAAACCGAACGCATACCAATACATACTGTTGCCGAGGATTTCGCCGATGCTGTCCGCGCCCGTAAGCGTAAACAGAAACATGATCAGCACCCCGACAAACGCGAAGGTGATGAGCCATAAAAGCACGCTCAGTTTTCGCGACTTTTTCTTCTTATGGCGCAATGCCGTTTTTCTGTTCAATCCTTATATTCGCCCTCCTTTTGTTTTTGCTTTTCCTTTTTCCGCTCCTTCTCCAGCTCCTCTTCGATTTCCCGCAACCGATTCCTGAACCCGCGTCCGAGATTCTCGCTCTCGGCCCCGAACGAACGCAGGAATTGATCGAGCGCAGCGCCTACTTTGCGGCGGGAGATCGTGAGCCGCCTTTTCATGTAACTGTCATTCGCCTTGTATTTCCGGCCTTCCTTCCGTTCATAGATCTCCGGCTTGATATATCTTGCCAGGTTCAGCACGAGATTCCCCTGACGACGTTTATAATCCGCCTCGATCTCGTCCGCAATTTTTATGCTTCCCGCATCGATCTTGTTATGGTACTTCGACAGCGTTTCCCTCCCTTCCATAGCCGCGTTCTTGTTCGGAAACGCCAACGGTTGACCGCAGATGTTCGCAATTTCACGCCTGCGTTCTTCCAATGCTTCATAAAAACGCCTGTCCGCTCTCCGGGCTTTATAGTTCCCGTCCAAGAGCATTTTTACGATCTTATCCACACGATCGCGGTACGGCTCCATGTCCTTGCTCGCATATGCAAGCCTGCCCGTTTTCGGCAGGGATTTCGCAAGCGCGATGATCTCACGCTTCACCTCCTCGTCGCCGGTCATGGCTCGCCCGGCGTTCGCCGCCGCGCGCAATTCTTTAATCGCCTCTGCCCTGCCCTTGTATAACCTGTCCTTTCTCTCGGAGATGAACAGCCCCAAACGCACAAACATCCCGTCTATCGCCCCTTTGTCGATTCTGCCCTTACTGCGGTATTGCAGCGTGCCGTCTTTGCCTCTGTATCTCGGCGCTTTCTCCCAAAATACAAAATGGATATGCAGATGATGCGGTCTGTCAAGATGCAATGCACACATCAGATCGATATTATCGGGATTGAATTTTGCGTCTTTGAAAAAGGAATTGAACGTATTCTTCACGAGCGCGATGCATTTCTCGGTCGTATCGATCTTCGGACTGTCCGCTTCGGAAAGGGATATAAAACCGTGCCAGATGTTGCCCTTGTTCTCCTGCACCCGCTCCCGCATCTTTTTCACTTCCTCTTCGGAAAGCATTCCGCTTCCGTTGAACACGCCCGTGTTCTTTTGCAGATAATCCAGAGCGTTTGCGCCCTTGCCCGCACGCTTGCCCTCCGTCGTTATGTACCGATATACGTTCTTCGTTCCCGTCATGTCGTAAAACGCCCTCGCTTCCGCGTGCGCCGCACGCTCCTTTTCCGTGGCGTTCTTCTTTAAGCGGTACGGCGTGTATTGTACGTCGAAAATGATCGGCTGATTGCTCATGCGTTTTCTCCCCGCTTGCGCAACGCGCGCAGGCTGCGGATCTCATAGTCCGAAAGATAGTCCGGCGTTTCCGCGTATCTCCCTTCCGAAAATTTCTTCCCGCTCACGCCCTCTTTGTTCAACGCCCTCTCCCGCTCGTTGTACAGCGAACACAACATCGATTTATTGATGGTGACGCCGATGATGAGTTCTTTCAGAAGTTGGACGATCTCCAAAAAGTATTCCTCCTGCACGCCGTCCGCCCGGCGTTCGGGGGGTGTTTCCGCGGGACGCTCGACCTCCGCCGTTCCAAACAGGCGGTCTGAAAGAGCGTCCAAGCCGTAGTACAACGCATCCACGATGACTTTGTTGAAGCTCTTGGAATACTTGTCGAGCGTCATGATTTTATCGATCTTCGCCCACATATCCTCGTCCGTGATCCGGATATACCGCCTCTGTCTGTTCTCTGTTTTCGTCTTGTTTCTGTCCATGTCCCTCCTTCGGGAAAAGCGGGTTTCCCGCTTGTTCCCCCCGCCGCTCGACGGCGGCTTCAAAAGTGCCCAGCCGCAGGTTGTGGCACTTTTATTAACCTGCTTTGATTTTTCAAGTGTTTGCCACAGATTACGCCCCTGTCCCTTCCCCGCATTTTCGAGGCGATTGCCCTCCGTTCCGTACTCCCGCGCTACAAGTACGACAACTTACCGAGCAGAGAACCGCGCTCATTTTTCTGCCTTGCTTTCCCTGTCCGCATCCTCCGCGACCGAAAGGACAATGCCTTTCAAAAGCATACCCATAGGATCGGCTTCCCGCCCCGACTCCTGCACGGACGCGGCTTTCCTTCCGCGCGTGCGCTCCGCCACGAGCAGTCCGCCCTTCCTGCCGTTTGCGCGGTTTTGCAACGAGATGTCCAGCGCCGCTTTTGCATACGCATACGCCGAAGCGACCTTCGCGTTTTTCGTTTCCAAAGCTACGCCGTCAAAAGCATAACCGCACAGCCCTTTGATGAACTGCCCCGCCTGCTTTTCCGTCATGCCCTGCATTGCCTTGTAGTCCTGTTCCCTGATTTTGAAATTCTTGTTTGCCATTTGCTTGCT
>CASEWU010000139.1 GCA_949291725.1 uncultured Bacillota bacterium | reverse complement strand
CGGCGCTTGAGCGCCGCGCCAGTAACCTTGCCCTTTAGGGCTTTCCAAAGCCCCCACTTTAGTGGGGGATATTTACTCTGTATTAAATTTTTTAAAATTATTATGCAGTATAATCAACAAAGTTTTGATGTCGCCCGCTTTCGGAGTCATCGTTAAACTGCCTGTGAGAATTTTTTTGAATTATTATGAAAAACTCTTGACAAGATCGAAAGTACGATTTATAATGAGTTAGCACTCTGATTGTAAGAGTGCTAAACGCAAAAAGAGCGGAAAGGAGAACGGATGGCAGAGCTTGTAAAGGTAATCGGAGCGGGGCTTGCGGGGTGTGAAGCGGCGTACTATCTGGCGGAGCACGGGATTTTTGTGCGGCTGTACGAGAGCAAGCCGAAGAAATACACGCCGGCGCATACGCAGGAAGGGTATGCGGAGCTTGTGTGCAGCAACTCGCTCAAAAGCAACGATGTTTACGGCAATGCTTGCGGTCTTTTAAAAGAAGAAATGAGGGTTTTCGGGTCTTTGACCATGCAGGCAGCTCAGGCGACGAAGGTGCCGGCAGGCGGAGCGCTCGCGGTGGATCGGGATGCGTTTTCGAAGTTTATAACGGAGAAAATCGAAAGTCATCCGAGGATCGAAGTTGTCCATGAAGAAGTAACGGAGATACCCGAAGGCTATGCGATCGTGGCGACGGGGCCGCTGACGCTGGAGGCTTTGGCGGAAGACATCCGCAGTAAAATGGGCGGAAACCTGTATTTTTACGATGCGGCGGCGCCGATCGTGGCGGCGTCGAGTGTGGATTATACAAAGACGTTCACGGCGGACAGGTACGGGAAAGGCGACGGCGATTATATCAATTGTCCGATGACGAAGGAAGAATACGAGGCGTTCGTGGAAGCGCTGGGAAGTGCGGAGCGGGCGCTCGTGCATGATTTTGACAAGCGCGACGTATTTGAAGGGTGCATGCCGGTGGAGATCATGGCGGCGCGCGGGAAAGATACGCTGCGGTTCGGAATGCTCAAGCCCGTGGGGCTGTACGATGCGGACGGCAAGAGACCGTATGCCGTATTGCAGCTGCGCAAGGAAAATTGCGCGGGGACTGCATACAATCTGGTAGGATTTCAGACGAATCTGAAATTTCCCGAGCAGAAGCGGGTGTTTTCAATGATTCCTGCGCTGAAAAACGCGGAATTTTTGCGATACGGAGTCATGCATCGGAACACGTTTTTGAACTCTCCGCAGGTTTTGAACGCGGATCTTTCCTGGAAGAAGGACGGAACTGTGTTTTTTGCGGGGCAGATGACGGGCGTGGAAGGATATGTCGAGAGTGCGGCGAGCGGGATCTGGGCGGCGTTGGGCTGTGCGCTGAAAATGCGCGGCAAAGAGCCTGTGCAATGGGACGCCGAGACTGTATCGGGAGCACTGATGCGGCATGTTTCGGCGGAAACGTCGGATTTTCAGCCGATGAACGCCAATTACGGGATATTGGAGCCTTTGCCTGAGAAAATTCGGGACAAGGCGCTGAAAAAGAAACTTTTTGCGGAACGCGCACTGGAAAAGATGCGCGGAATTTATGAAAATACAGAGCGCGCACTGCGCTGAAAGGGCGGCGCGCGCAAACGGAGGGAATTATGCCTGAATTCAGAGGTACAACGATATGTGCCGTCAAACGGGACGGCAAAACGGCGATCGCAGGAGACGGACAGGTTACGATGGGCGAATCGGTCGTGTTCAAGAACAATGCAGTGAAAGTACGCCGCATTTACGGCGGAAAAGTGGTTTTGGGATTTGCGGGATCGGTATCCGACGCATTTTCGCTTTCCGAGCGGTTTGAGGGGATGCTCAACAAATTTTCGGGCAATCTGATGCGTTCGGCGGTGGAACTGGCGGAGCTTTGGCGCAACGACAAGATGATCCGCAAGCTGGAAGCGATGATGATCGTAGCGGACAAAGACCAGCTTTTGATCATCAGCGGCAACGGCGAAGTGATCGAGCCGGACGGAGGCGTGTGTGCGATCGGCAGCGGCGGAAATTACGCATTGGCCGCAGCGCGCGCCCTGGCGCAGGAAACCAAATATTCTGCAGATAAAATCGCGTATAAGGCATTGAAGATCGCCAGCGAGATCTGCGTATTCACGAACGACCATATCAAGGTCGAAGAGGTGTAACGGGTAAGGCCGGAGGAGAAAGCATATGAATCATCTTTCACCCAAACAGATCGTAAACGAACTGGATAAATATATTATAGGACAGGACAAGGCAAAACGTGCGGTGGCGATCGCACTGCGCAACCGCTATCGCCGCAGTCAGCTTTCGGAAGCGGACAGAGAGGAGATCACGCCCAAGAACATCATTATGAAAGGTCCGACGGGCGTCGGTAAGACGGAGATCGCGCGCAGGCTTGCAAAGCTTGTCAAAGCACCTTTTATCAAGGTGGAGGCGACGAAATACACCGAGGTGGGGTATGTCGGGCGCGACGTGGAAAGCATGATCCGCGATCTCGTGGAATGCTCCATCCGCCTTGTTCGCGAAGAGAAGATGAAAGAGGTGGCGGTGCGTGCGGAAGGCACGGCGGAAAAGAAGATCGTCGCCATTTTATCGGAGATGAAAAAGGGCGAGCGCGGCGAGATGGCGAAAGAAGTTTTCGACGCGAAACTTCTGGACGAACTGCGCGAAGGAAAATACAACGACACCCAGATCGAACTGGAAGTGATGGACGCGCCCAAAGCGATGGAGATCGTTCCCGGCGGTGCGGAGATCAATATCGGTTCGATTTTCGGGGATATGCTGCCCAAGAAAAAGAAACGCCGCAAGATGACCGTCAGACAGGCGATGCAGCAGATCATCAACGAGGAATCGGAAAAGCTCATCGACAACGATGCGGTAAATACCGAAGCGCTTTCGCGTGCGGAAGAGCAGGGCATCATTTTTATCGATGAGATCGACAAGATCGCAGGCAAGGCAAACCAGGGCGGGGCGGACGTCTCGCGCGAAGGCGTGCAGAGGGACATCCTGCCGATCGTAGAAGGCTGCACGGTCATGACGAAATACGGTGCGGTCAAGACGGACTTTATTCTGTTCATCGCGGCAGGCGCCTTCCACATTTCCAAAGTGGAAGACCTGATCCCCGAATTGCAGGGGCGTTTCCCGATCAATGTGGAGCTGGAAAGCCTGAGCAAGGAAGATTTTGTAAAGATCCTGACGCAGCCGCAGAATGCGATCACGACGCAGTACGGAAAACTTTTGGGCGTAGACAATATCGACCTGAAATTCACGGACGACGCGATCGAAGAGATCGCCGAAATTTCCGCGGACATGAACGCGACGAGCGAAGACATCGGGGCGCGCCGTCTGCATACGGTAATGGAATATTTGCTGGAAGACATTTCCTTTAACGCTGGCGGAGACTACCCGACGGTTACGGTAACGATCGACAAAAAATATGTCGACGAACATCTGGAAAAGATCATTAAAAACCGTGATCTGAAAAAATATGTTCTTTGATGCCTGGCGCGGTTCGAACAGGTAAATTTTAAAAACGAAAAGCGAACGCGGCGGCGCAAAAACGTCGCAAGTGAACACCGCAACGAAAGGCGCGGATAGCTTTTTCGCATATTCAAAAGATCAGCAAAGGTGCGCTTATCCGAAATTTTCATTCGGATAAGCGCAAAAATTTTAAAAAGTGTTCATGGAATTTTCTTTTAAGTTGACAAAAGAATTTTTCTGAATTAAAATAATTTATGAAAAAGCGGCAGGCTTTGATTTTTTACACTGCGCCGCATATGCGGCCGGAAGAAAGAGGAAGAATTCGGCACAGTCATGCATCGGACAAGAAAGCATGACGTTGCGGGGGAAGCCCGCAAAAATGCGCCGAAGGCGGAGAAAACATAGCACAAGGCGAATGCTTTGGCTTTGTTTTTTCTTAAAAATCACGGCAATTTCCGCATTTTTTCGGCGGAATTTGTGTGAGAAAAGGAGTTTTTTATGATCAATATTCCCAAGGGTACGAAAGACGTATTGCCGGCAGAGGCGTATAAGTGGCATTTTATTGAAAACACGGCACGCAACGTCGCGGCGCTGTATAATCTGAAAGAGATCCGCACGCCGGTATTCGAACATACGGAATTGTTTTTGCGCGGCGTAGGGGATACGACGGACATTGTCAACAAAGAAATGTACACTTTTCTGGACAAGGGCGAGCGTTCCATTACGCTCAAACCCGAAGGTACGGCGGGCGTGGTGCGTTCTTTTATCGAAAACGGACTCTCCGGCGGCGTTTTGCCTTTGAAGATGTATTATATTACGCCCGTATTCCGTTATGAACGTCCGCAGGCGGGCAGATTGCGCGAGCATCACCAATTCGGCGTAGAGATTTTCGGCGGCAAGGGCGCGGAAACGGATGCGGAAGTTATTTTGCTTGCGCGCGACTACATCCGTGCGCTGGGCGTGGAAGGCGTGGAGCTGAACCTGAATTCGATCGGGTGCAAACACTGCCGTCCGAAGTTTAACGAAGCGCTTAAAGAATATCTGCGGCCTCACCTTCCCGAAATGTGTCCCACCTGCAACGCGCGGTTTGAAAAAAATCCGCTGCGCATTCTCGATTGCAAGGAAGAAGCTTGTTCGAAGATCAACGAAAATGCGCCGAAAACCACGGATTTTCTCTGCGACGAATGCCGCGAGCATTTTGAAAAGCTCAAGGAAATCCTCGATTCCTGCGGGATGAAATACAGACTGAATCCGAAACTTGTGCGCGGACTGGATTATTATTCCAAGACGGTGTTCGAGTTTGTATCGACGAGCATCGGTGCGCAGGGCACGGTGCTGGGCGGCGGAAGATACGATACGCTGATCGAGAACCTGGGCGGGCCGAGCGTGCCGGCGGTAGGTTTCGGAAGCGGCATCGAGCGTATGCTGCTGGTGCTGGAAAATACGGGCAAGAAGATCCCCGAAGAGCCGCCGCTGGATGTTTACGTAGCGGGGCTGGACGACGCAGGCAGAAAAGCGGCGTTTGCTTTGGCAGATCAATTGTGCCAAAGCGGGATCTCGGCGGATATAGATCACGCGTCGCGCTCGGTCAAAGCGCAGTTCAAATATGCAGGAAAGATCGGGACAAGGTATGTCATTGTGATCGGTTCCAATGAACTCGAAAGCGGAGAATACACCGTAAAAAATATGTCCGATTCCACGTCAGTAAACGTAAAAGCTGTTGACGTTATCGCATTTTTGGAGCAAAATTGCAGATGAAAGAACGTGCCATCGTCGTGAAAACGGCGGGAAAAACCGCGCTCTTACGTATCGAAAAACATCCCGAATGCGATTCCTGTAAAGTTTGTGCGTTCCGTTCGGGCAAAAGCACCGTAAAGGTGAAAGCGAAAAACACGGTCGGTGCAAAGGCGGGCGACGAAGTGATCGTGCAGGCGGAAAAAGATAATCGTTTGCTGGCTTCGTTCATTGTGTATATCATTCCCGTGCTTTTGGCAGGGGCGGGAGTTGCGATCGGCGCGCTTGCGCTCAAAGCGGAGGTCTGGGCGGCCATTTTGTGCCTGGTCGGCCTTGCCTTGGGGTTTGCCGTCGTTTATATGCTGGATAAATTTGCGGCAAAATCGCGCGGCTTCGGTATGGAAGTTGTGGAAATTTGCCAAAATACCAATAATTATCAGGAGGATACAAAAAATGGTTCAGAATTTTGATACAGCCGCATTCAAAGCGGCATTGGAAGAAAAAAAGACGCTGGTCGTGGATTTCTATGCGGATTGGTGCGGCCCGTGCCGTATGCTTGCGCCTGTCATCGACGCCCTGTCGGAAGATTTTGCAGGAGAAGCACAGTTTGTCAAGATCAACGTAGATGACAACCCCGATCTTGCGCGCGAATATTCCATCATGAGCATTCCGTGCGTCATGGTTTTCAAAGACGGCAAACTTGCCGACAAGAATCTCGGGTTTATTCCGAAGGCTGCCATGAAAGAGTTCATTCAGAAAAATATCTGAGCTTTAAAGGAGAAAAGCCCTGCCGCCGCAACTGTCGTTGCGGCGGCAGGGCTTTTTAGCTTTAGAAGCCGCG
>CASEWU010000138.1 GCA_949291725.1 uncultured Bacillota bacterium | reverse complement strand
GGCGGCAGGTCCGCGGACTTTATACCAGCAACAGGGAACGGATCGAGGCGATCTCTTCCGCCGTAACCCCCACATCCAGCAAAAACGCTTCGCATTTTTCCGACATGGTGTCCCCTTCGTAATTTTGATCGATATAACTGTACGTCGGCCAGAAGTACGTGTAAAACAACGTGTTGACCGGGGTATTGTCCGAACATCCCGCCGCAGAAAAGAGGGATAACTCATAATCCAGATAGATATCGTACTCCCCGACTCCCAACAGCATTTCCAGCAGCATGGCAAAAGTGCCCGTTCTGTCCCTGCCGATCGAACAATGCATATACACAGGATAATTTTCCTCTTCGGCAAACACTTTCATGATATTGGCGATCGCTTCGCGGTTTCCCGCCACGTCGATGCCCGTCGTACCGTTCGGCGTCGTGTAATATGGCGCCGAAATCTGTATATACTGCATTTCGTCCCCGAACACGTTCGTGCTCTCTTCGCCGCGGCGAAGATCCAGATCGGTGCGTATCTTGTACGTCTCGAGCATTTTTTCCCTGCCCGCCTGTGTGATATCCTCTAACTTTCCGCCGCGGTAGATCATGCCCTGGCGCACGCGCTTTCCGTCTGCCGCCGCATAGCCGCCGATGTCCCGCGTGTTGGAAACCCCTTCGATCAGCACCGTGCGCGGCTCCTCTTTTGTCGTGAAACGGAATGCATCCGAACGCAGCGTTCCGCTCTGTGTTTTTGCTTCTACCTGCCAGTAATAATCGGTCGCCGCAAACAGATCGTCTACGTGCAGCTGCGCCTGTTCCGTTTCGTATACTGCCGCGTCCGACATATCCTCCGACTGCGACAGGGAAACCGTATATCCCTGCGCGCTCTGCTTGCACGTCCAGGAAAGCGTCAGCCCCGCGGGCGCATACAGATCGGTGCCGTCCGTGTATTTCTCCGATTCACAAATATCAAACGATTCTGCAAATGCCGCGATCTTTGCGTTGGCAAGCGACGCACTTCCGCCGTCGGCGGGGTCGGACGCCTCGATATCGCGCTCCTCTTTCACAGGCTCCTCCTCTTCCTGCCCCGGCTTTTCCTGCGGCGGAGGATCCTCTCCGCCGCCGCACCCTGCCAGACAGAATACGAACAGAAAACAGGCAACGAAACAGCAAATTCTTTTCAAAATCCGCTTGTTCATGTCATTCTCCTTTTTTCCCCGTTTCCGTACCTTTTGCGCCGCGTTTTTTGCGTACCGCCAGTGCCGCAACGGCACCCGTTACCAGCAACGCTCCGAAAATCGTACCCGTTCCCGCCGCAAAACCGCTGCAGCCGCCGCCGAACGTAACCACGACCTCTCCGACTTCGTCTTTGAGGTGCGCGTTCGGATCCACGGTCGCGTTTGCAGACGCATCGGGCGCCCAAGTCTTTGTTTCGGGATCCCACGCAAACTGTACGTCCTTGTCAAATACGCCGAACGCAGGCGTTATAAATCCTTCCTTGAAGGTGATCGTGTGCGATTCGCTCCAATCCATGACGGCCGAACTCTGCGCGTTGATCACAAGCTGCATATAATAGACGCCGAAGTTCGTGCCCTGGTAATAAATGTCGATGTAGCGCGACGCATCCGCACCGCCGTCTGCAACCGCCCACTCCCGCAGCGTTTTGCCGTCGATCAGGAAATAATCCCACAGGCTCTCGCGCATTCCGTAACGGTTGAGTTCATACACGTACAGCGCCGGCATCGTAATGCCGACCGAACCATAACTTGCAAAGATCGTTTCGGCATCCGCCTGCATAAACGGCAGATACTTTGTGCTGCAAGGGGTCGTGAACTCGATAAACAGCTGGTTCGTGCCCGGCGCAACGCCGTCCGTTGCCGTCAGGATCGTATTGACGTCGGTCAGTTTAAGTATGCTTTCGATCTCCTCGCGGTGCACTTCACCGTTAAACTCTTTAAAAATTTCATCGTAGAAGAAACTTTCATCCGCCGAAAGCTGCCCGCCCGCAGGCGTCGTGAAGCCCTTCTTTACCGTAATGACCAGACCTTTCGCAATATAACTTGCGGGGATCTTTATGCTGAACGTGTACCCTGAAAGCGTCGCGGATGCTCCGCTTTCATCCGTAAGGATCTTCAGAAGATCGTCGCCGCCGATCAGAATATTTTTCAATACAGAAGAGCTGAAGTTTTCAAGCACGGCATTCTTCACGGACAGACGAAGGTCAAACGTAACAAAGCCCGTATCTTCCTCGTTTTCCGCCGCCATTGCTTCGGGCGACGTCGCCCAATACACGTGCAGCGTTCCGCCCTGGGCAAAGAAATAATTTTCCTTATTTTCGCCGCGCACAAAATTCGCGGTAGTCTGTACCGTCTTCAGCGAAAGCGCTTCATCGGGATTGGTCTGTACGTTCATTCCCTTTTCGATCGTAATGCGCACATCCGCATCCGCCGCAAGCGTTGTCGCAAAAGAAAGTTCGATCGTCATTGCGTCAAACGAAACGGTTACCTCGCTGCCCCATTCGGAAAGCGCTTTGCCGTCCACTTGTATGTAGCGCAAAATGTTTTCCGTAAAATCGCTTCCTTCCATGCGCACCGTCTTGTCAAACGTGATCGAAATCGTCGCAGTACCGCCTGTAACCTTCCATGTAACGAGAAGCGGCGTCAGGCTCTGATCTATCTGCGGATCGCTCTCTGCGGACATCGTTGCCTGCGTGCCCGATTCCAGCGCGCGGTTGGTATAGAATACCGCGTCTTGCGCCAACGTGTACATGGTATAATCGCCCGTCGAACCGCGGATGGCAAAACCTTTCGCAAACGTGATCTTGTCAAAGGCATCGTTATTCAGACTGCCCGTCGAACCGCTCTTGATAAAGACACCCAAGCGATCGTGCCGCTCCCACATGGAACGAAGCGCATAGTCGCCGATACCGCTTTCCGAAACGGAAATGCCGTTGATCAGCAAAAATTCCGCAAAATCATCCAGCCCGACGCGCTCGTTATTCAGCCCTTTATCCGATGTCTTATTGAATATATTCTGGTCGAACGTGATCAGCAGAAGATCGTCGTACCCGCCTTCATAACGGTATGTGTACGAAACTTCCACGATCGAAACGGTGGCTGTGGCATACTCCGGCTCGGTCAGATCTTCCACCTCCGCCTGCACCGTCTTCTCGCTCAGCGTAATGCTGTCTAAGAAGAACTGCACGCCCGAATCCGTCATCGCCTGTACGATAAACCCGCGGAACACACCGTCTTTGAACAATTCCGTCGCCGACAGCTCCACCGTCGAAAGCCCGTTCGACGTGCGGAAACTCTGTACCGCGCTGTCATACCCA
The DNA here is from genome assembly GCA_949291725.1 of uncultured Bacillota bacterium. Classification (GTDB taxonomy): domain Bacteria; phylum Bacillota; class Clostridia; order Christensenellales; family Borkfalkiaceae; genus Borkfalkia. Next base: position 5,433 of record CASEWU010000138.1, on the reverse strand, counting down.
AGCTCCGTCGTTCCCAGCGGATATACATAGAAGCAGGCCGAGGCATTGTTCAGGACCTCCAGAGAAAAACTTTTGATCGAAGTATTTTCAATGGGGAGGACAAATTCGATGACAAAATAATCGCCTTCGGAAAGGATCTGCGTGTTTGCAAACCCATCTCCCGTCAGTCCCCAGTCGGAATGGCCGCTGCCAAGCGTAACGCCTTTTGTCTCACATTCGCCGATATTCCCCGCGCCGTTCGATTCGATCACGGAAGCATCGATATCGATCTTTGTATTCAGCGTCCATTCGAATTCGATGACCTCTTCCACTTCTCCAGGATCGAAACTTCCCGCCGAAAGCGTGATACTGTCCAGGAAGAACTGCGCGCCCGTTCCGTCCGCAAGCCAGAGAATAAATCCTTCCAACATGCCATCCGGCTCCGCAAGCGCTTTTGCCGAAAGAGTTATGCTGCTGTTGCCCCCTGCCGTACGGAAGCTCTGTTTCGCCGTTTCAAAGCCCAGCTTTTCCGTATGCAAAGGATACGCGTAAAACAGCGTCTTTGCTTCGTTGAATTTATATTCGACGATCAGACTCCTGAATTGGGATGTGTCGATCGGCGTGGTAAGTTTGAACACCGCAAACTGCTCTAAATTCAGTGCATTCACGGTATACGCGGCATAATCGGTCAGCCCCAGGCCCGCATGCCCCTCATCGCCGAAATACGAGGGCAGTACCCGCTGTGAATCGTAACCGCCCAAAACGTTTGTCTGCGCGGCGGTATCCATAAAGATCTCCGCGTCGGCATCGTATTTCTGCGCCGCCCACTCGATCGGCTTTGCCTGTTCCGCAAACGTTTCCGGTGTATCGTCTGTCGCATGATTTCCGCCCGATACCGATCGGAAAGCGACTTCCTCCGCCACTTCATAATAATCTATGGAACCTTGCCCCTCGATCGGGAATCGGCAGCCCTGCGCGATCGAAATCACGTCGTTCCCGTCGTTCTTCAAGGAATAACTTTCCCCTGCTTTCACTTCGATCATAAAGCGCATCGGTTCACCATAGTGCCCCTTCCTTGCCATGATCACTGACCCTGCATTTTCCGAAAGCAAGGTGCCGTTGATCGAAATGTACGGCATAAAATAATCAAACTGATCGGTAAGATCTTCATTGCTCGCAAAAGCCGCACCGCTGAGAGTAAAATAGATCCAGTTGCTCGATGCACTGTGCCAGACTACCTGTACGCCCGTAACCTCTACGTCCGCCTTTTTTGCAGGCTGTGCAGGTTCTTCCGGCTTTTCCGGTTCTCCCGGCGTGAAACTATCCGCCGAAAGAGTCATGCTGTCCAGGAAAAACTGCAAGCTGTCGCCGTCGATCAACTGCACAATAAAGCCGCTGCAGCTTCCTTCCTTTGCCAACGATTCCAAAGATATCGTCAAGGAATTGATACCGCTGCCGCTCGTGCGGAAACTCTGCACCGCATTCTCATACGTAAGCGCCTGCGTATCCAACGGATAAATATAGAACAGCGCCTTCGCGTCATACTTGACTTCCGCTATCAGGCTCTTGGCGAGCGACGTTTCCACAGCCTTCGTAAATTCAAAGACCGCATAATCCCCGATCGCAAGGCCCTGCGTATAAGCGTCGCCGCCCGTCAGACCCCAGCTTTCGTGTCCGCTGCCCAGCGTTACGCCTTTCGTTTCATATTCGCCGATGTTCCCCGCAGACGCCGCTTTCAGAACATCCGCACCGATGTCATACTTTTTGCCCGTTTCCCAAATAAATTGCTTGGCAAACGTTTCCGTCTGACCGCTTAAAGAAGTTCCCGAAGAAAGGTAAACCGCGTTTTCCGTAACCAGATAATAACTCTCGCCGTCATTATGCGGGATATGGCAGCCGCGGCGCACCTCAATGATATCCGTACCGTCCTGCTTCAGCACATCCTGCGGCAGATAGAAACAGTAATGTTTCGGATTGGTGTACCGCCCTTCGATCGCCCATGCCACGCCCGAAATCGCCGTACCGTTGACAAAAATATGCGATTCGATCTCATGACGATGCGTATTGCTCGTCAGGTTGGACTCAAACGCCGCCCCATCCAGTGTGAGGATGACCAGATCGTTGCCTCCGCCGTTGCCGTCCCATTCGACGGAAACGCCGCCCACCGTTACCGCAGAGCCCTTTACAAATGTTTCTGTTCCCGTATTCTGCGCATTCACGGGCGCGACAAAGGATGCCGTTTCGGATACGACATAATAATCCGCACCGTCTCCCAGCGGTATTTTACAACCCTCGCGGATCTCGATCAGATCCGAACCGTCCTGTTTCAGGATGTTTTGGTTCAGATAAAAACAGAAATTCGAAGTCGCGGTATACCGCCCTTCGATCGCCCACGCCACATTGCCCGTGATCGCCGTACCGTTGACATATATGTAGGGCGCAAAATATTCCCAATGGCTGTTGCTGTCGGTATTGGATGCAAAAGCCGCGCCGTTCAGCGTCAGCGTTACAAGATCGTGGTTATTGCCGTTGCCGTCCCATTCGACGGAAACGCCGCCCACCGTTACCGTATCTTCCTCCGCAGCGCGCACATTCTGCATTCCCGTAACCACCGCAAACAGTACCGAAAATACAAAACACAATGCAAAAAACGCAACCGCTCCTCTGTACAATACGTACTTTCTACTCATTCCGATTCCTCCCTATCGGTTCATTCACCGCCCGGCGGCGGCATTAATCTTTACGATACGATGCCAATTCCACCAGCGTACCGCCTTTCAGCCTCGATTCCTCCGCCGCAATCGCCATATAATGGCTTTCCGCTGAATTTTCAATGGACGTATCTACCTGCTTGTTTCCCTCCGCAAGAATTTCATAGAGCTTATCGAGCATCCTGTGATCACCGCCGCCGTGTCCTTCCAGATCATCGGTCAGCTCGGAAATCTTCCACACCGTGTCCTCTCCGAAATACTTTTTCAGAACGATCTTGTCTTCCCCTTCGTGCAGCGACAACTCCCCGTCTGAACCGAAAAAGCGAATATCCCTGCCGCCGTTTTTCACAAACGCTTCCATTTTCAATGTCGCCGTGATCCCGTTTTCAAATTGCATGATCGTCGTCTGATTATCCACTACATCGTTGTCGCATGAAAAAACACACCTGCCGTAAGGGCCTTCCTCGATGGCTTTGTGTAAATTCTGCGCCGTCAAAGGCAGTTCGTCTGTGATCACGTTCATGGGCCAGGCATTTTCGGGCGCACCAAACTCGTTCTTCCACATGTCGACGTAGATACGCTCCGCACTGTACGGACAAATCCGCACATATTTACATTTTGTACAGCGATCCGCCGCCCCTTCCGGCTTGTTTTCCTTGCGAAAATAAAACAAAGATCCCATGGAAGAGACGCTGCGGCATTTTGCCCCGATAAAATACTGGATCAGATCCAAATCATGACAGCACTTTGCCATGATCATGGGCGTCGTATCCTCGCTTCTGCGCCAATTTCCGCGCACATAACTGTGCGCCTCATGCCAGAAAACAACATTTTCCGTCTGATCGATGGAAACAACTTTCCCGATGGCACCTGAATCCAGCACTTCCTTCAGTTTGTTGACGGCCGCCGTATAACGCAGAACATGACAGACCATGATCACCCTGCCCGACTTCCGCGCACACTCCACCAGCTCACGCAGTTCTTTCGGATCCGCCGAGATCGGCTTTTCCAGCAAAATGTCGTACCCCAGCGCCAATCCCCGCTTCGCCATCCGCACATGCATCTGATCCAGCGTACAGACCAGTAACAGATCGCTGCGCTTTTTTGCAAAAAATTCATCTTCATCACGAAAACGATCACTTTGCGCCACGCCAAAGGTCTCTCCGTACTTTTCAAGGCGCTCTTCGTTGATATCACACAAACTTACAATCCGATATTTGTCTTTTAGCTTGTAAAGATATCTGCCATACGCTTCTCCGCCGCGCGCGCCGACACCGATAATAGACACTGACACGATTTTGCCCATCTCTCCTAAACCCTCCCAAGCGGCACAAAAAAACTTTATCTGCTGTCCGCAAATAAAGTTTATCACACATAGATTTGCAAAATCAATATCATATTGACGATAATCAACTTCAAAAATTAATATTTTTATCTTTTGCCTCTTTTTGTGCCCTGTAAAATGTCGCCGTACTGCTGAATCCGCATTTATAAATAATTTCCAGAGTCGTCAGCCCCGTGCGCTTTTGTTCGGCAAAATATTCCTTGGCTTTGCGCAGTCGCAGAAAATTTAAATAGCTGCGAAAACGGATCCCCACAATGTCGCGGAATATTTTGGAACAATATTCCTTTGTATAACCGCTCTCGTTCGCCACCGTCGTCAGCGAAATATCTTCCGCATAGTGTTCGTTTATGTACTTCAAAACATTTACCGTAACACGCTTGTCCTTGCTCTCCACAATAGGCATGAGCGGATAGTATTTGACCAACTTTGCAAACAACAGCGTACTGTACCCGAAATTGCACAGATACGTATTATTTTCATCCTTCTCTTTCAGCCAATGCCGTATCATTCCGATCACATCGCGGTTGTCTTCCGTATTCTTCATATAGGTGGGCAACGTGAACCCTTTGAACGACTCCGAAAATACTTTCGTGTACTCACGGCTTAAAACCAGCACAACGGCACGAATGTGCGGCGTGCATTTCTTATAACAATGGTATTCGAAACTTCCCACAAAAAAAATCTCGCCCGCCCGAAGATGCTGCACTTCGGCAAGATGCCGCGCTTCGATCTCACCTTCCAGCAGAAATACAAATTCCACACTGTCATGGAAATGTCCCACCTCGGAAAGGATGGTTTCGTCTTTGAAATAGATCTGCCGCTCCAGATCCGCTTCCGAAAAATATACGCCCTTATCTTTCATCGTCCTTCCCCTTCATTCTTGTTTTCTACCCGTCCATGGGTATGCTCCGCCGCTGTTTTCCCCTCAGCCACAGGTATATTTCGCGCTGTTCTGCCCTGCCACGGGTATAGTTTGCCGCTCCTTTTGCAAAAGCATCTGCCTGCCGATTTCCGATCTCGGATTTAAAGTATATGCCCTATACTGATTCTATTATACCACACGCTCACAAAAATGCAATACTTAAAGTCAAACCTTCCACGGCGCCTTATTCGTCTTTTTACGGATCGCGCACCGGCTTTTACACGAAATTTCTAAACGCCGCTTAAACCGTATGGAAAATATACCCTGCAAAAGACAAACCAAAAATAAAATATACCTGGCAAAAGACAAACCATAATATAAAATATTCCCTGCAAAGTCAAGTACCACCGGCAGAGCCGGTGGCTTGATTAGGCGCTTCAAGCGCATGGTACCGGCGGCACTACTCGTGCTCGAAGTTCCTGACAATCGCAACAATTTTTCAGCGGCCACCTCTCGGTGGCTGCTTTTTTATTTGC
>CASEWU010000137.1 GCA_949291725.1 uncultured Bacillota bacterium | reverse complement strand
TTTTATTTCCTTATTATTATAAAAACATACGCGCCTTTTGTCAAACCAAAAGGCGCGTATGTTCATATTTATGCAAATTTTTTTATAAATTTACGCTGTTTTAGCCGAGAAGTTTTTTCATGTCAGCAAAAACTTTGCTTTCGATCCGCGAAACCTGCACCTGCGACACTCCTATCACGTCCGCGACCTCGCTCTGCGTCATGTCTCGGAAATACCGCAGAATGATGATCTTGCGTTCGCGTTCGGGAAGCTGTTCGATCGCCGTCTTTAATTGCATGCGCTCGATCATGTCTTCCTGATCGTCCACCGCAGGTAATTTGTCGATCAGTTCCTGTGATTTCTCGTCTTTATACTCGCCCTGTTCGTAAATTGACACGGGCATCCGCGACGATCCCATCACAAACACCGCTTCGCTCTCTTCCATCCCGAATTTTTGTGCGACCTCCGAAAGCGTGGGAGCCGCGCCGTGTTCGGCGGTATATTCTTCGACAAATTTGTTCATACTCTTGGCGGCAGACTTCATCGCGCGGGAAACTTTGACAGACCCGTCGTCGCGCATGAACCGCTTGATCTCTCCCGCAATCATCGGCACTGCATACGTCGAAAAGCGTACGCCGTAGCGCTCATCAAAGCCGTAAACGGCTTTCAAAAGCCCGAGACTGGCCAGTTGATACAGATCATCGAATTCCACGCCTTTGCCCAGATATCGACGTACAATACTCTTTAAGAGAGATACGTTGCCGGACAAAAGCGTTTCTTTGGCAGAATCATCGCCCGATTTTGCGGCGCGTATATATCGGAGCGTTTCCTCTTCACCGAGCATCCGAACCGCCCCGCGCACTTTTTCCGTCCTGACCGGAACGGTTAAAATAATCCGCCGCCGATGCGGTCGACGCAGAGCGGAACGTCTTGCTCATAAAAACGGTTGTACCGGTCCCCGGCGATGACTCCAGGCGAAATGACGTCATGAATGTCTGCATAATGGTAAATCCCATGCCCGATCGCTCCTCCTCCGCAAGCGTCGTAAAAAAAGGCTCGACTGCACGCGCCACGTCTTCGATCCCCTTCCCCGAATCTGATATGCGGATATGTAACGTATCTCCTTCCGCACTGCAAAAGATACGGATTTCGCCCTTCTGATCAGGATATGCATGCACGATACAATTTGTTACAGCTTCACTGACCGCCGTTTTGACATCGGAAAGTTCGTCCAATGAAGGATTCAGCCGTACACAGAACGCCGCAACAGTATCACGGGCGAACGGCTCGTTTTCGGACACGGCAGGAATTTTAAGCTCCATAGAATTTATCATAACGATCTCCTTACAATTTCGGAATAAGAGAATAAATGCCGCTCATACTCAGGATCTTATCGGCGGCAAAATCGGGCGATTGAATAAAGGCCGGCGTATGACAGCGCGAAAGCCTCTTGTATCTGCCGATCAGAAACCCGATGCCCGCCGAATCCATGAAATGTACGCCGGAAAGATCAAAAATCACTCGCGAACAGGCAATATTTTGCTCAATGGCTTCATCCGCCCGGGAACGCGCCGCCACAGCAGAATATTCATCCAGTTCACCGGATAAAAATATGTAGAGCGTATCCTTCGATACCTTTGCAACAACGTCCATATGACCTCCTGCTCGCCGAAAGATCGGCCAATATCATTCACGCCCGAATACAATACCACTTCTTGCATCGCGAAAAAATTACGGTTATGCAAAATCATGACTCTTTTTGCCGAAAAACACTTAAAAGAAAAAAGATCAAAAAAAGATAGAAAAAATAATGAAAAACAGTTGACTTTTTTTTGCAGATATTATAAAATAATCAAGCGTTGTGATTGAGACAATGTAACCCGTATCAGGGGCCTTTAGCT
>CASEWU010000136.1 GCA_949291725.1 uncultured Bacillota bacterium | reverse complement strand
CGGGGTTTTCGAATTACAACGAATGCCGAGTAGGTCAACGACCTACCCGGCTATTTTTTTGCAATGCGATTTTTATTCTGTATCTGTACGCAATAATTTTTTCTTTGTCGTTGACTTCTGTCTAACTCCCCTGTCAATATCCCATACTCCTATCTCGCCCGATGCTACTGCGCCGCTGCCGAAAAGGCAAAATATAATTCGGAGGAAAACTCTATGAAAACAAAAGTTTCCAATTTCACCGAGTTCAGAAAGTATTATCTCTCTGAATTTGAACTGTACGACGGAGAAGCGTTCATCACCTTCAATATCGTCGGCATCGACCTTGACCGTAATGAAGTACAGGTTGCCGTAACCGACAGAGGTAGAATCAGCGTTATAACGTATGACCTCTTGACGGATAAAGACGATAGACTTTACTTCGAATACGGCGTGATGTTCGAGCGCGTACATCTGGACGATTTCGAGGAGGCAGCATAATGGAAAACTGCAAAAAACACAGCAAACTTCTCTGCTCTGAGTGCAGGCACTATGACTACTGCGATATAGCAAAAAAATGCGACGGTATTTGTTATTCCTGCGACATCACGGAATGCGAAAACAATCCGGAATACAAGGAGGAAACGAAATGAAACTCACCCTTTCCAACGTCAAAGAATTGAAGCGTGCTTCGACCAACCCTCTTACAAAACACGTCTGCAACTCATAATTTTCCACTCTTTTCCCAAGGATTCTTTTCGCCAACGGCAGCATATCTACCCGATCCTGCGAAAAGGCGATGCCGTACTTCGCACCGTAATAGTCCAAAAACTTACAATCGAAGGGCAGATTATGCCCGACAAGGATAGCGCCATCTGAAAACACGGCGAACTCTTTTAACACCTGTTCGACAGGCGGCGCTCCTGCAAGCATTTCATCGGTAATACCCGTTAAAATGTAAATCTCCTCGGACAATGGAATGGGACAGGCGACATAGGAATGAAAGCGTTCCGCCTCATGAAAATGATCTAACCGAAGCGCCGCGATCTCCAGAATATATGCGTTTTCTTTCCCCTCTTCGCCGCAAAATAAGCCCGACGCTTCAATGTCTACGACAACTACCTTACCCTTCTTCAATCTGTCATATAAACTGATCATTGCTAACATCTCTCTTTCCAATATCTTTGCAGCATACGTCGCATATTTTCCCTCCCGACGGGATTCATCGTATGCAGCGCAACGGGATATAACGTATTTCTCTCCAACAACCAATCCAAAAGTTTGATTCCGTCTCCGCCGTCGACAAAAAAAATCGCCGAGGTCATGATCACAATCGATAAGTTCAATCGGCTGCGTTTTTTCATTTTCCTCAATTACTTTTTTCGCCTCGTTTACGCTGCGGCACCAGACAAACTCTGACGGCGCGGGACGCAAATCGTCCAACCAAATTTTCATTTCAGCCCTGCAAGACGCAACCCATCGTCCATAAAACAAGAAAGCGACTCCCGTTCCCTTTTGCTTTTCTCATCTTCTAAAATCACATGATAAGCCAATGCAAACAAATCGCTGCCTATCTCCTTTTTTTCAAAAGAAGAAAATGCCTTTAAGATGCGGCGGATACCCTGCGCTTCTTCACGATAATATTCAAGGTCGAGATAATGGTGCATGCACTCCCAATATACGCTGCCGTCGTCCCGTTGAAAATACCCGTGCGCCGTCATATCCGTTCCATCGGCGTTTTTCCGGTGATATTCTCGGAATCCGTCCGCCGTTTTATAACACCCCATTTTTTCAGGAATGCCGTTTACTTTGTATTCTTTGCTGCCCCAACTGCACAAAAGCATCAATACAAACGGCTCGTCGGCATACAGATTCCACCCCCACGGCGAATATTTGGAAACAACGATATCCCCTTTTTTGAAAGGCGTGGGGAAATCAAACCACATCCAATCGAACGCCTGCAAAAGATTGTGTTCATCTTCGTCCAGTCCCTGAGCTTCAATGTCAATGACGGTTTTATCCACCTTGACCGAAAGAGTAAGCGCTCTGTTTTCTCCGATCCATTGCTTTGTGATCCGTATGCAGACGATAGACGGGATCAGATCTTCGTCGGCATTGACATCGGCAAAACATTCTTCCGCCGTATCGTACAGCCAATGGCCCTTGCTCCAATCTTCATCACCCTCATATAGGACACGATAACGGTAGACTGCGTGATCCCCTTTCTGATAAAACTGTTCGACAAGTTTATTCTGCAAACGCATGAACGCTCGTAAAAATTCATGCAGGCTGCCAGCAAGCGTATCGGGGATTCCCATGTTTATCTTGCGATGCCCTTCCGCCACTATGCAATCGGGCATCGTGCTCATGATCTCCCGCCATGCCGTATGTTTTTCGACGAGCGTTTTTGTATGATTTTGCCAAACGATATAAGCACTCTGCAGCGGCGTACAATAGCTGTTCCAGCCGATTTTATACCAATAATCGGCTATATCTTTGGAATTGAGAAACGATGCCGTGTCGATCATTCGTCCCACCGCCTTACTTTGCCTAAAACAAGGAAAAAGCCGCTCAAAATGTTGCCCGCATGAATGCCGAGT
>CASEWU010000135.1 GCA_949291725.1 uncultured Bacillota bacterium | reverse complement strand
GAAGGCATGAACCAATACTATTCGGAAGAACTCTCGCAGAAGACGAAGCGCGGCATGAACGAAACCCGGCTCAAAGGAAACTTTATCGGCGGCATTCCCAATTACGGGTATTCTCTCAAAGAGATCACCGCCGACGTGAACGGAAAACAGGTACGCACCGCATTAAAGGTGATCATCAACGAAGAGGAAGCGCCTATACTCAAAGCCATCTTCACCGATTATTCCAACGGGAAGCGGATCTGCGACATCGTAAAGGAACTTACAGAAAGAGGCGTCCTCAACAGAGGAAAACCGTTCCTTGCGGGTACAATATATTCCCTGCTCCAACAGGAGAAGTACACGGGCATCTACCGTCTGAACGGCGCCGTATACGATAAGATCTATCCGCAGATCATTCCGCCCGAACTTTTTGAAACCGTCCGAAAGCGCATTGACGCCAATAAATACGGGAAACATGTTCCGGGAATAGACTACCTGCTCAAAGGCAGGATATTCTGCGGCTACTGCGGAAACCCCATGTATTCCTATACCGGCACTTCCTGTACGGGAAAGATAAACCGATACTATAAGTGCAGAGCCATCAAGAAAAACACTCCCTGCGATAACAGACCTATAAGCAAAGAGGTGATCGAACGGTTTGTCGCGGAAGCCGTTACGGACGCCATTACCGACAAAGCCAACATCGCACTCCTTATGGATAAAATCATATCCAAGCAGAGAAAACAACTCTCCGACGATTTCTCTCTCCGCTCCTTACAAAAGGAACTTGCCAAAACCAACAAAGCCATCTCCAACATCATGAACGCAATCGAGGCGGGCATCTTCACGGAAACCACCAAAGCCCGATTGCAGGAGCTGGAAACTTTCCGCAAAGAACTCGGCGAGAAGATCCTTATCGAAGGCACGAAGACGAAGGAAGCACTGCAAGCGGTGGATATTGAAAAATATCTGAAAGAGGCGATCAAACTCAAACCAAAATCCATGATAGAACTGCTGGTGGAGAAAGTCGTTGTCTTTACGGACAGGGCGGAAGTATTCCTGAAATACTCTCCCGACATCAATGAAACAAACAGCCCCGACGGGAACAATTCCGGTCGGGGTTGTTTCATTGTCCGATACGACAAAAGTATCGAAAAGCCGAAAGCAGGACGGAGACGCGGAGGTGCTCCGATCCAAACTTATACTGCTAAATTTACAATTTCTATTTATATTTGATTTTTACTTAAAATGCGGCTCAATACACCGATTTCTACTCATTATCTGCATTTTTCATAGTTCTGTTGAGGTCGCTTACTCGCCCCGCAAATGTATCCAAAAATTTTTTTGCGACGGGATTTATTTCCTTTAAAAAGGCGGAATCTTTTGTCCTCTCAAAATATTCTGCCAGCGCCAGAACAAAATAACAGCTGAACGAAGGAATGGTTATTCCTACCCTGGCAGGGAAACATAATTCCAAAAGTCCGTCAGCCCGCAGTCCGTTTGCCATCAGTCTCAGATTAGCCTTTACATATCCTTCATTATTTTTAAAGACGTACGATCCGAATAGCATCTGATTGCGGCTGTCCATTGCATAAAGCGCCTGCTCTCTCCAGGGACAATCTTCATAATGCTCATGCATACATCTCTTTAATGTCCGCACGCCGTTTCCATAAATCTTCCGACGCAGTCCGTCCTCGATCTGTACCCGCATTTCTTCCGCCGGATAATTCGTGCCCGCTACCCTGCAATCGTATAATTTTGCCCAAGGCGCATCGATATGTATCTGCAAATACCGGCAGCCGATTCGCCGAAGAACTCCGCAAAACCTGTTTCTTCCCTCTTTTGCCCTGTATCCGAAAGCAAAATTCCGCATCGCTATCCTTGTTCGGACTCTCATATCCTGCAAGTGCTCCCCAAATCCGACCCAAGCGTCTGCATCGAAGGGGACTTCCAAATCCAGCATTACATATCCCGCCGTTTCTTCCCCCATATCCACGATAAAATATACGCCGTGTCTGTCCGTCTCCATCTCCGCCCCGTTAAGACACGGTAAAGGTCTCTTACCTCCCCAATTCTTAAAATGCAAAAATGCGCTTTCGATATTTTCTGCCGCCGTCTTTGCACCGCTCCCTCTGATATATTCTCCCTGCGAAATGATCGTCCCTGCCGTATCTTCTTTCAGCTTCAAAAGCGGGATCGGCCTTAAAAACAACCGGCACCGTTTAGTCGCTGCAGTACTTTGCAAAAAACCGGGAACGTCATTTTCCTTCCATACATCGTCCGACGACGCATCGTAATAAAACGTGCGCCCCAGTTGCGGAGTTATATTCTCCGTCTTACCGCTGCGGTATCCCCTGTCTTCTCTCGAAAGCGTATTTTCTCCGCTTTTTGCAAGGACCTTTCCGCCGCTCACGATCTCAAAGATCAATCCTGCCTCCGCTTTATAATACGTACTGCTGTCTTCCCCCGCATAATAACATAAAATCGCCAGGCGATTTTCCCCCGCATGACAGTATTGCTCTATATTCAGCTCGTCATATATTTTATAATGCGGATAATCCGGATATTGCCCGCTGTAAACATATTCGCCGTTCACATAGACCGCATAGTTCGTATCTGCACTGATACGCAGGACCATCCCCTTCCCTTTTTCCGCAGCAAAGTTTACAATAAAATCGGCATATTGATTCACCCTGCTCTTTTCAAGCCATATCCACTTGCTTTCCCGAAAAGCATCCGCCATTGCCATGTTCCGTCCCCCCCTTTGATCAGTTATATTTTACCATACATTCCTATTAAATGGCAACCCCCGAAAAGTATTTTACTTCTTCTTAACAAATATACCTCATCTATTTTCGGGCGTTCGGCTGACAAATACGCCCCAAAACGATAAAACAAATACCTTCATGCCGCAGAAAATTTTTTGAAATAAAATTTAAAAAATTAAACGGGTAAAGCAATATGGCGGAAAAAATTCATTGGGAACGCCGTAAAAAATATTTTTGCGTCAAGAATTAAATTTCCTAAGTATGATTTTTATTTAATTCTTGACCTGCACATATTTGTGTGATAAGATAAATATATCATAAAATGCTTAAGGGAGGAGAATATGAATTGCAAGTATTGCGGTGCGGCACTTGAAAAAGATGCCGTATACTGCCCGCAGTGCGGAAAACGCATTGACGGAAAAAAACAATGCGGACACTGCGGAAAGGATATTGACGAAAATTCCGTATTTTGTACCTACTGCGGTGCGCGCACGGACGGAAAAAAGAGCTGCAAAAAGTGCGGAGAAGTGTATAGCGGGAGCTTTTGCCCCAGATGCGGAACGCCTGTTCAACGGGCGGCAGAAAAATCGTATACCGCCGACAATGCTCCGCAAAAAGGAAAGGCATACCATATCCTTGCCATAACAAAACAAAGCATCCTCTACGGTGCACTGTGCTGTTTATTTATCTTTTCTTTTTTTGTTACATTTGCAGTCATTGCGACGGCAGATTTTATATCGATACGGACGGACATCAATTCCACGTCATTTTATTTTCTGATTACACAGTTCCAGGAGATTTCTGATTTCCTCGCCACCGGTTCATACTATCCTGAAATGTCGATCGCCCTCTATCTGAATGCGGGAATTTCTGCCGCTTGCGTTGCCGCGATCATCATTATCTGTACAGTTTACTTTGCAATCGGAACGGCAGCATTTGTAAAAAATATTCGGGCAAAAAAAGAATTTGCCATGAGCAAATACGTACTTACGCCCGCATTGCTCACTTTGGCACTTATTTTATTTTTATTTTCGTTTGTATCCGCCTCTGCTTCACAATCGGGAAACGGGACCAAAATGGCACTTGGCACAACGTCGATCGTAAATATAGTGCTTGTTTCCATTGCGTTGGCTTCCGCTGCGGTACTGCACATCATCATGGACGTAAAAACTCAAAAACAGAACATTCTCAATTATGTTCTGAATATTTGCGGATTGCTGCTTTCCATTCTTCTTCTCGCTACCCTATCCACGAACATTCTCTCTGTCGATTCGAGGGCAAGCGTAAGCACTTTGACCGGGAGTGTAACCGCACCGCTTCTGCTTATCGGGTTGCTCGCGTCGATAGGCATGATCGAAGATCCAACAGCAATAAAGGCTATGTCCGGAACACTGACAAACTCAATTGTCATTTTTGTTCTGTTTTTGCTTTTGTTCGCAGCCGGTACCATTGCGGCAATCTCATTTACCAAAGCCATGCTGAATAAGAAATCCGTACGCCCGCGCGTCTTGTCTTGCGTATTTTCAGCCGTTTCGGCAGTATTGTCCATTGCTTATCTTACAATGAGCATCATACTTTGCGCGCAGAACCTTGCCGGTGCTGCAATGCTGGGTGCTTCACCTATTTGCGCAATTATCTTCTCCATACTCGTATTTGTTCTGTCAATCGTGAACTGCAATGTTCTTCGCAACAAAGACAAACCGGATTACACTTTTACGGACGAACCGAAAAGTACCGAACAGTTTGCACAATAAACAGAAATTAATATCATGAAAAAACCTCTTTGGCGCTACTCGCTTTGAAAAATCTCCGCTATCGACCGAAAATTCACATCCGGAAAATTTTCCGCATTTGCAAGGATGTAGATCAGCCCTGCCGTCGCTGACGGATTTTGTTCTTTAAGCGCAAAAAACGCCCGAAAAAGTTCACCTGCCAAGGTAGAACTCTTCGGGCGTTTTTTGCACTTTAAAATTTTATCAAAGCCTGCAGGCTATTGCTATCTGCCGTTAAAAATTGCTGAAAACAAGCGTATCGCGTTTAACCTTTAATCCTGATTTTTAAGATAAAGATACACGCCGGCTGTCCAACCCAGCATTTCCGGAGTCTGATATTCGCAATCTGCGCCGACAGAACCCGTTTGAGTGTTGTATTTCTCATATAATCTTCCGTACTTTGCAAAAGTATGTTCCACCGTATCGGTAAAT
>CASEWU010000134.1 GCA_949291725.1 uncultured Bacillota bacterium | reverse complement strand
GTCATAGAATGCAAGAATTTTTTTGACAACGTTTTTTTGTTTTCCGAGGAAGACCGACTGGCAGAAATGCGCGGGAAAGTCTGCGAACTTGTAAAGGGGACTTCCTTCACTGGGACAGTGCTGGAGGCAGGGAAAAAATATTTTTTCTGTCTGCCGTTCGGTGCAGGCGGCGCTGCGCTTGTGCGCAGCGAGGTGCTGCCGTATCTGAAAGAAAAATATTCCGTTCACTTCGGTAGCGCTTATGTGCGCGCGTGCGGCGTGCCCAAAGATCTGTTGCGCAAAGTTTTGGAAGAAGCGAAAGCGGCGGCAGGAGCAGTTGAATTCAATACAGAGGAAAAGGACGGGGATATCCGCATTGAAATTCTGTACAGCGACGCACCCAAGACGCAGGTCGATGAAGCGCAGAGGATCATAACGGGCGGATTGAACGAGTATGTTTATGCGATCGACGATACGCCGCTCAACAGGCGCGTATATGAACTTTTAAAGCTTCGCGGTCAAAAACTGAGTATAGCGGAGTCGTTTACGGGCGGAGGTGTTGCGTCATCCCTGATTGAAATTCCGGGGGTGAGCGAAGTGCTTTTTGAGAGTATTGTTGCCTATGAAAACGCATCCAAGCGCAAGCGGCTTGGAGTTCTTGCCGGGACGCTGGAAGAGCAGGGCGCGGTTTCGGACGAAACGGCTTATGAGATGGCGGCAGGGCTGTTGGCAACGGGAGAATGTTCTGTCGTGCTTTCCACGACGGGCATTGCAGGGCCTGCTTCCGACAATACAAATAAGCCGGTAGGTCTTTGTTATATTGCAGCGGGAACGAAAGAAGCGATTTACGTATATAAGTATATGTTTAAGGGGACGCGGGCGGAGATCACGCACAGAGCGATCACGCAGGCATTGTTTTTGTTATATAAACAGATCAAATAAACACAGAAAAAAATAATCGGAGAGATTTTGCATGGATAACGAAAAACTCAAAGCATTGGATCAGGTATTGGCGCAGATCGAGAAGCATTACGGCAAGGGAGCCATAATGAAACTGGGTGATGCGGCAGGCAACACGGATATCGAAGTGATTCCGACAGGGTGTCTTTCGCTGGATATAGCGCTCGGGATCGGCGGACTTCCGCGCGGCAGGATTATTGAAATTTTCGGGCCGGAATCATCCGGTAAAACGACGGTTGCGCTCCACGCGATCGCGCAGATCCAGAAGATGGGCGGCATCGCTGCGTTTGTGGATGCCGAGCATGCCCTGGATCCCGTTTATGCAAAAAAATTAGGCGTGGATCTTGACAACCTGTATGTATCCCAACCGGATACGGGAGAACAGGCATTGGATATTACCGATTCGCTGGTGCGGAGCGGAGCGGTCGATCTGATTGTCATTGACTCTGTTGCGGCGCTTACGCCGAAGGCAGAGATCGAGGGCGATATGGGCGATTCGCATGTCGGTTTGCAGGCGCGCCTGATGTCGCAGGCGTTGCGTAAACTGACGGGTATCATCAATAAATCGCATACGTGCGTCATTTTTATCAACCAATTGCGCGAGAAAGTCGGGGTCATGTTCGGAAATCCGGAAACGACGCCGGGCGGCAAGGCTTTGAAATTCTATGCCAGCGTGCGCATCGACGTCCGTAAAGCGGATGCGCTGAAAGACAGCGAAGGCATTATGGGAAATCGTACCAAGGCGAAGATCGTCAAAAACAAACTTGCGCCTCCTTTCAAGACGGCGGAATTTGACATCCTTTACGGCGAAGGGATTTCGCAGGAGGGATGCCTGATCGACCTCGGCTGTGCTTGCGACGTGATCGCGAAGAGCGGCGCGTGGTTCTCGTATGACGGGGAAAAGGTCGCGCAGGGCAGAGAACGCATGCGCGAATGGCTGAAGAAGAATCCTGAAAAGGCGCAGGAGATCGAAGCGAAGATCCGTGCGGCATATAAGCCTGCAAAGGAAGAGCCTGTGGAAGAGAAGGACGAAGAGGACGAGGAAGAATAATTTCCGATGAAATACGGGTTTATAAAAGCGGCGGCGGCGACGCCGCTGATCAGGGTTGCCGATACGAAATTCAATACCGCATCGATTTTGGACTGTTGCAAGGAAGCGGTGCAGTCAGGGGTCGAGTTGCTGGTATTTCCGGAGTTGTGCGTATGCGGCTATACCTGCGGCGATCTTTTCGGTCAGGACGTGCTTTTGCAAGGAGCGATGGCGGCATTGGAGGCCGTTGCGGAGCAGACGAAAAACTACAATATTTTGATTTTTGTCGGGGTGCCGTTCAAAATGGACGGAGTGCTGTACAACTGTGCCGCAGCGGTCAACGGCGGAAAGGTAATAGCGCTCATACCGAAACGGCATTTGCCGAACTATGCAGAGTTTTATGAAAAACGCAATTTCCAGCCGTATGTGGGCGAAAACAGGACGGTAGAGTTCTGCGGATATGAAGTTCCGTTCGGTACGAAAATCGTGATGCGCTCGAAAAGTGAGCCTGATTTTTCGGTGGCTGCGGAGCTTTGCGAAGATCTGTGGGTGCCGGCGCCTCCGTCGGTTTCGCATGCTTTGGCGGGAGCCAATATTATAGTAAATCTGTCTGCGAGCGACGAAACGGCAGGCAAGGCGGAATATCGCAGGCTGTTGGTGAAAGCGCAGTCCGCAAAGACGGTGTGCGGGTACGTGTATGCGGATGCAGGCGAAGGTGAATCAACGACGGATATGGTGTTTTCCGGGCACAATATGATTTGTGAAAACGGAGAACTTTTGTGTGAGAATGAGCCGTTTGCGGGGCGCGGACTTGTCGTATCAGAGATCGATGTCAGCAAGTTGGCGTATGAGCGGCGCCGGATCAATACTTTTTATGATACGGAATCGGTGGAAGGTTATCTCTCGGTCGGATTCAATGCAGGGGTTGATTGGCAGGAACTTACCCGCAGTTTCCCGCGGTTTCCGTTTGTACCGCAAGGGGAAGCGCAGCTGTTTGAACGTGCTGAGCTGATTCTTACGATGCAGGCATCGGGATTGAAGAAACGCTTGGAGCATACAAGGGCAAAAACGGCGGTTCTCGGCATTTCGGGAGGTCTGGACAGTGCGCTTGCATT
This sequence comes from uncultured Bacillota bacterium, assembly GCA_949291725.1. GTDB lineage: Bacteria > Bacillota > Clostridia > Christensenellales > Borkfalkiaceae > Borkfalkia. The sequence goes on along the minus strand of CASEWU010000134.1, from coordinate 220 downwards.
GCTTGTTACTGTGCGCGCCTTTGATGCATTGAAGAAAGAGAGAAAGGATATTCTTGCCGTTACGATGCCTTGTTTCGGAACGACAAGCAAGACAAAGAGCAATGCATTGCGTCTGATGCGGGAACTGGGGGTAACATACCGTACCGTCCCGATCGGGGAATCGGTTCGTCGTCATTTTAAAGATATCGGGCATGAGGAATCTGTGCATAATGCAACTTAT
>CASEWU010000133.1 GCA_949291725.1 uncultured Bacillota bacterium | reverse complement strand
TTTCAATACGTCAAAAGCGGCGGCGAGTGCCTTTCTGTACTCTTTCCAAAGCCGTTCCCCCTCCTCGTAATCATCGCTGTCCCACGCGGCAGAACACAAATCGGCTGCTTTATCGAACAAATCGGCGACGTCGTTTACCATCTTCCGCCAATCTTCCAGCGCGCCGTCTGCCTGTCCTTCCTCTGCCGAGGACACAGCGCGGATAGAAAAACAATTATTCTCCTCCCCGTCCTTTTCAAAGAGAGCATTGCCGATCGCATATGTATTTCTTGCAAAGGCACGCAGATAATCGCGCAAAATCGCCGTAAGATACATCGTCGCCTCGGACGAAACAAAATACGGTATCTTTTCGATATACAGTTTTCCGTCGCGCCATTTCTGCTTCCCGAGTTTTAAGTGTTCGATCTTATAACGATCGATCTTGTTGGAGATCCGATGCGGCAGGCGAATTAAAAAATACAAAAGCCCGCTCGGCTGATATTTTTTCATAAACGCAAGTTCGTCGTCCAAGCGATAAAGCATGTCGTCTGTTGGCTTTACTTCTTCTCTATGAAGCCGCAAATATTTAAGATACCCTACTTTTTTAGGCTCTGTGCCTTTGTTCTCTTTTTTCATGGCTCTATTATAAATCAATTCTCGTACCGAATACGGTACATCACTATGCAAACAGATACTTTTTCGGAAGTACGATAAATTCGTCGAGCTTTCCGCTGAAAACATGATCGGCGTCCGGAATGATATGTGCTTTCAAACACGGCAAAGCCGGAAGCAGTTTCGCCCACTTTGCCGAAGGGTCTTTTTCGCCGAACACAACCGCCAACTTTTCCCCGCTAAAATTCCTGACGCCATTTGAAGTCATATGTAAATTAATGTTGAGAACGGGATTTACGCATAAAATGCGTTTGATCTGCGGATATTTCGCCGCATACCAAAGTACAATCGTCGCTCCCGCCGACACGCCCATAAGATAGACGCAGGTTTTGTTTTGTATAAAGCGGGCGACGACCTCATCAAAAAACTTCTCTTTCTTCTCCCACACGTCTTCTGGCGTAGGCGCTATAAAAACAGGAAAGCCGTAATCACTTTGTACATATTCGGCGATCCGCGAATATTTGTTTCCGAATCCGTCCGCCGAGCCGCCCAACCCCGTAAGAATCACAAACGCTTTGCCCTCATCGTCATCTTCCGCGTATTCCCATAAATAAGTACCCGTAATATCTCTTAATTTTTTCATGTTTCTTACTCATCACTTCTTATATCTAAACTTTTTATCTCAAATTGCACACGGTCGGAAAGCCGCATCAGCGCATCGGCCGCCTTTTTTAGCTGCAATTTGAAATCGCAGGCGTCTGCGGAAATGTCGTCAAATTGCACGGACAGTTGTTTTACGTCGTCCTTCATGCGTTCCAAAAGTTGTTTATGAAAAAACAGCGCGTCATCTACTCCCGAAGAACATACCCGCCAACAATCCTGTTCATCGACCAGCGGATCATTCACACAGAGCGGCAAGAACTAGTCCGCAATTTTATCGAAGCAATCACAGCAAAGGTTGAGATACAACCCCATCATGTCGTATTTCGAACCGTAACCGATATGGCGCACGAAGCAGAAATCTTCCTGCTCGTCCCACATATCAAACTTTTTCCCGCACATCGAACAAATCTTTCCGCTGTTTTGTTCCATTATCGCGCCTCTCGTTTTTCCTTTATTATATAACAACGGGCGTACCATAATCGGTACACCCGCCG
>CASEWU010000132.1 GCA_949291725.1 uncultured Bacillota bacterium | reverse complement strand
CCGATGCCGGCAGAGAGAGTGGTGAAATTGCAGAATAAACCACCGTTTATTTTGTTGATTTTTCCTGACTCGTCTGCAGGTCAAAAAATATGTTAAAACAGCTTGAAAAATTCGATAAGAAATGAGCAATTTTACTTTGCCCGAAAGAGCGGGACGTTAAGGCTATCAAGGAAAAAACGATACGTTCACAATTAAAAGTCGGCAAGGGGACAGTAAATCAGGCTGAAAAAATCAAGCTGAAAAATCAAAAGGGACTGCGGCGGCCGTGATGATCGTCATCATCCTCGTCATCGTCATCCCAGCGGTCTTCGTCCATGCTGTGTCCGCCGGAAAATTCATAGCGGTAGCGGGTGGTACCGTTTTCCTGAACGATACGGATGAGAAAAGAAGTTTCTTCGCCTTGGATACGCGCGCGGACTTGCAGGGCAGAATCGGCGCTGTCGCGTTCAAAGACGATCTCATCCTTTTCCCGATCGGCTTTTTCCACGGTCATTTTTAATTCCAACTCTTCGCCTTCCAATTCATACTTTACGATTGTGCTTTCGATCCGTTGACCGTTTTCATAATAGGTATATTCGAATTCCTGTTCCGATTCGGTTTCTCCGTCTTCTGTTTCCGATTCGATTTTCTGTTGCATGCGAATAAAAGAAGTTTTGTCTTGGTTGAGGAAGGCGGTAAATTCCAACTCGTTTTCTGTCTCCGATTCACTTGACCCGTCCGATTCGGATTCCGTGCCGCGCGTGCCGGTAACAGGATAGGGGACGCCTTCCACGACGAGAACTCCGTCGATCGTAAAATTCTCTTCGGATTCTCCCTTTTCGGTCTCAAGACTTTCCAGATGTTCGTTGTAGTAAAGTTGGTAGCTGACACGCCCCCCGAGCAGGTCTTTATAGGAGATGACGGTATAAAACTCATATTCGGTATAAACCTGTTCGGGCTTTTGCGGGTCGGAGTGATCGATCGTACCGTCGCCGAGCAGATTTTCTACCAAAGCAAGATAATTGTTTACGGTACCGACAATATTTTGTTCTTTATCAGAGAGGGAATCGTCCTTTTCTGCAGATATGGCGAATACGGGGAGAGACAGACTCTTTGCGGAAAGAGTTGTGCCCGGATTTTGTGCGGAAGCGTTGGAAGCGAGCAGGGAACCGACGGATGCTGCACCGTAAATGTAGAAATCCTCTGTACTGGAAAGGGAAGGAAATTTTCCGAGCGGGTTATTTCCCGGCAATGATTTCCTGTTCAAGAAAACGGGCAGGAGAATTCCGAGCAGAAGAGCGGCGGCAAGAAATGCGGCAATCACGGCAAAGAGTGCTTTTTTGTTCGATTTTCGTGTTGTGGAAGAATCATGTGCAAATACGGCTTCCGGCTGTGCCTGCGGCGGTATGCCGATCTGACGGCGGATATTTTCTTTGACACGATCATCCGGCAGTATTTGTTCTGATTGCTGACGCAGCATTTTTTTCAGATTTTTCATACGGCATCCTCCTTTTCCAGAATGTTTTTCAGCTTTTTCAGCGCTTGGTTGTTTTTCCATGTAACGGTCCCGATGGGCAGATTGAGCATTTGCGCAACTTCCCTTCGCTTATACCCTGAAACCTGGCACAGCATCAAAATTTCGTATTCATCCTCGGCGAGGTGTTTGGCCGCTATGTCAAAGATAAAGGGGATCTTCGTTTCGTCGGTACCGTATTTATACGTATCGGTGTCGAAGTCGGTCGCCGTTTCCCGCTTGGCGCGCTTGATGTGATTGAGTGCCAGATTTTTTCCGATTCTGATCAGCCATCCCGTGAAATTGGTGCCGCTTTGGTAAGAATGCAAGGATTGCAGGGCGCGGACAAAGGTATCTTGCAGGATATCTTCGGCGTACATTTTGTCGCGTACGATATACAAGATCGCAAAGTACACGGATTTGTTTGTCTGTTCATAGACAGCGTCAAACGCGCGCATATCACCCGCGCGAAGAGAGTCTATGTGTTTTTCAAGTACTGAATTTTTCATAATCTCTTCATTTTATTAACAATGTAACATGTCAGATTGTTGGTAAATCTGAAAATTCTCACAAATTTTTTATATGAATACCGAGTGCACGCAGAAATGCTTCGCCCTGGAATAGGCAGATCGTGGCGTCTCGCAATTCAAATAGTGAGGAAGAAAGGGTAATTGCACCGAGATCGCAGTCGGAAAGGTCCATTCCTTTGAGCAGGGTGCCTCTCAGATTTGCCCGAAAAAACCTGGTTTTGGAAAATACGGCGTCTTTCAAAATGCATTCCGCAAGATCCGCACTGGAAAGATCGCAGCATTCAAAGGAAAAAGATCGCAGTTTTGAGCGGTTGAAGTTTGCGTAAGAAAGCACGTCGCTGTCAAATACCGTGTCGCGGAAGGAACATTCGGAAAAATCCGCCCCGACGCCTTTACAGCCGCGCCAGATCGTGCGGCGGAAAGAGGAACTGCTGAAATCTGCATTAGAAAAGTCGCAGGATTCAAATAAAACGTCGGAAAAATCCGTGCTTTTGAAATTCGCTTCGCTGAAACGGCATCCGCTGAATTTTACGCAGGAAAATTCAGCTCGCGGCAAAGCCGCACCTGTAAGATCGGCGGAATTTATCTGCAGATTTTCGATTTGATCTTCTTTTTCACAGGCGGAATACAGAATTTCGGGGTCGGTAATCTCCGTGAAGTTTTTAAAAGCGGGAGGTAAAATTTTCATATTATTATTATGGCGGGAAAAAGTAAAAAAGTCAATCTATTTTTAAGAGGAGACAGTGTTAGAAGCAATAAGCAGATTGACATTTTATCATAAAAAGAGTATGATAGGATAAGAAAAAAACGTACACGGAAGGAAAAGATATGAAAAAGACGTTGATCCGAAATTATGCAAAATTGATAGCCAGAATGGGTGCAAGCGTACAGCCGGGACAGCGCGTTGTGATCATGGCGCAGCTGGATCAGCCGGAGTTTATCACGATGCTGGCGGAAGAATGCTATCGGGCAGGAGCAGCAGACGTATCGGTAGAGTGGCAGTATCAGCCGTTGGAGAAATTGGCAAGCCGTTTTGAAAGCGTGCGGGAATTGGGAAATGTACCTTCATGGGAAGAAGAAAAATTCCGTGAACGGTCGGAAGAATTGCCCGTAACCATTAAGATACTTTCGGCGGATCCGGACGGAATGAAAGGTGCGGACAGAGAAAAACTGACGCTTGCGTCCATGGCACGGAGCGCGATCATAAAGCCCTATCAGGACGCAATGACAAACAAATATCAATGGTGTGTTGCGGCGGTGCCTTCCGTCGGTTGGGCGAAGAAAATTTTCCCGGACGAACGGGCAAATACGGCTGTGGAACGGCTTTGGGAACTGATCTTGGAGACGGCGCGTGCGGACGGAAAAGATCCGCTTACAGACTGGATGTGGCATAACCGTAAGCTCAAAGACAAATGCGATAAACTGAACAGTTTGGACTTGGAATCCTTGGAATATTGGAGCAGTAACGGCACGCGGCTGAAAGTCGGGCTGATACCGCAGGCCCAGTTTATCTCGGGCAGGAAGTGTACGGTAGACGGCAAACATTTCAACCCGAACATTCCTACGGAAGAATGTTTTACGACGCCGATGAAGGGAAAGGCAGAAGGGATCGTATATGCCGTGAAACCGCTTTCCTACGGCGGTGAGCTCATCGAAGATTTCTGGCTGCGCTTTGAAAACGGCAAGGCTGTGGAATGCGGAGCGGGCAAGAATGTATCTTTGCTGGAAAAGATCATAGCGATGGATGAAGGTGCGGCATATCTGGGCGAATGTGCTTTGGTACCGTATGAGTCGCCGATCAACCAGACGGGAAGATTGTTTTACAATACTTTGTTCGATGAAAATGCCTGCTGTCATTTAGCGCTCGGCAGAGGTTATTCCAATACGATCGTCGGTTTCGAAAAATATCAGAAATCGGATTTCACGGATATGGGCGTCAATGATTCGTCTGTGCACGTGGATTTTATGATCGGCGCGGAAGATTTGGAAATTATCGGCGTTACGAAGTCGGGAGAGCGTATCCCTGTCTTTGAAAACGGGACGTGGAGCAAGGCTTTGCACTGAGGAGGAAAGAGAATGCAGATAACGGTATTAAAAAATTATGCAAAACTTCTGGCGCGAATGGGGCTGAATGTACAGCAAGGTCAGGAAGTTGTGATTACGGCGGAACTCGATCAACCGGAGTTTATTGCGTATTGTGCGGAAGAATGTTATCGTGCGGGCGCTTCGAAAGTGCGGGTGGAATGGACGCATCAGCCGCTTTCCCGTCTCGGCGCAGAGCATAAGAGTGAAGAGGTTCTGGGAGAAATGCCCGAATGGAAGGTAGAGAAATTGCGCTGCCAGGTTCGGGAATTACCGGCGCGGCTGTATCTGGAAAGTGAAGATCCGGACGGTCTGAACGGCATCGACGCGGAAAAATATGCGCGCGCGATGCAGGCGCGGCAGAAGATCGTAAAGCCGTACCGCGACAAGATGGAAAATAAATACCAGTGGTGTATAGCGGCTGTACCGGGAAAGGCGTGGGCGAAGAAAGTATTCCCGAAAATGCCCGCGACGGCGGCGGAAGAAAAATTATGGCGCGCCATTTTAACCTCCGCGCGCTCTTATGAAGGCAATCCGATCGCGAACTGGCAAGAACACAACAGAGTTTTGCAGGCGCGCTGTGCGTACCTGAACGGGTTGGGACTTACATCGTTGGAGTATAAAAGTTCGAACGGAACCAACTTGCGGGTAGGACTTATGAAAAACGGTTTGTTTGCGGCAGGCAGCGAAAAAACTTTGTCCGGGGTTGAATTCAATCCGAATATCCCGAGCGAAGAATGCTTTACCAGCCCCATGCGCGGAGAGACGGAAGGAGTTGTGTATTCTACCAAACCTCTTTCCTACCAGGGTCAGCTGATCCGCAATTTTTCCGTTCGCTTTGAAAACGGTAAGGCGACGGAAGTACATGCGGCGCAGGGCGAGGCTGTCTTGAAAAAAATGATTGCCATGGACGAGGGCGCTGCTTATCTCGGCGAGTGTGCGCTTGTGCCTTTCCATTCTCCGATCAATGATACGGGTATTCTGTTTTACAATACTTTGTTCGATGAGAATGCTGCTTGCCATCTGGCGATGGGAAGAGGTTTTACGAACTGCGTCCGCGATTACGAGAACCATACGGAGGAAGAATTGCACGCCATGGGCGTCAATGATTCGATCATCCATGTGGATTTTATGATCGGCAACGACGATCTTCAGATCACGGGAATTACGGACACGGGGGCGCGTTTCCCTGTCTTTGAAAACGGCGACTGGGCTTTTCGGGTATAGAAAGGAATTGACCAGAATTTGATGCGGATATCGGCACAGCTGCACAATATCCGCAGGATTATAAAAAGGGAGACGGAGCAATTTATTTGCTCCGTCTCCCTTTTTGCTTTGTCTAAGGCAACCACTCGCTGAGCGAGTGGGTAAAGGGTTTAAACTGTGGACAAAAAAGAAACTCCTGTAATACAATTGAGGCGACTGACAATCGCAACAAAAGTAAAACAGGAGGTCTAATGAAAGACATAGATAGT
>CASEWU010000131.1 GCA_949291725.1 uncultured Bacillota bacterium | reverse complement strand
GCGCTTATGCTCGTACAGTTCGATATCCTCAAAATCATAGTCTTCATATTCGTCGTACACTCTTTTGTCCTCCATACTTTATTTTTGTTACGGAAAACTGCGGCCCGAAAAGTTCCGAGCCGCAATTCTCCTTTCCCGCCCTTTTATGCCGCCTTTTTATTCAGCAGCATATTCAGAAGCGCCTTATCCGACGCGCGGAACGGCTTGATCGCGCACTCGTACACCTCGCCCTCTTCGTCCACCGTCCGTACAGCGTAACTGTTGCCCTTGATCACCTTGCCCGTGCTCTCATCCTTGATCTCATACGGGTTGAGTACCAACTCCGCTTCCATCTCTTCCCCGAACACGATATCCAATACCGTGTAACCGCCTTTATCGGGCGGAACGATCAGTACGCGGATATCCCTGCCGCGGATATTCCCTTTGATGAAATACGAATAGTACGTTTTTCCGTCTTTCTCGTAAGTATCCCTTTCTACTTTGATCTGATTTTCCATTATGCAGCATCTCCTCCATTATCTTTCCTTTTCTTTGCAATGATCGGCTTGATCTCCTTCCACGGCTTTTTCGACAGTTCCCCGGCTTCCTTTTTCGAAAACCCGGCGTCCCGCGCCTGACCGTACTTGTACTGCCCCGCATGATCCGCCTGCGAAAGAAGATACCCCGAGCGCAGCCCCTTTTCGTATTCGGTCAGCTCCTGCCCTTCCTTTTCGCCGCGCTGGTGGACTTTCGCTTTGCGTTCCTCCGCATATCCCTTTGCGCGAACGCGGGGACGGAACCAACGCCCGTCACGCTGATACTTGCTCGGCTTTGCAGCTGTATTTTGATTGTTATTTGCCTTATCCGGCATATTCGCTTGTTCCTCCGTTGAAATGAAATTGCCCGTATCGCCGTTAGCACAGCTTGTGCCCGTGTTGCCGTTAGCGAAGCTGAATTAAAAATATGAAATTGTATTTATGGTAACGGAATCGGCTCGTTCGGCGTTCCGCCTTGTGCATCGCAAAGAACGGGCCCTTGTTCCTCTGCTATCCGCACCGTGCTGTTTATCCGATTTCCGTTCAACCCGATTTTGTCAGTCGATATATTTTCGTATATGCATCGACGTGGGCATACGTTTGCCGTTTATATTGATCCGATAGGCAAACGCTTCCTCAAATTCCCGGTCTCGCTTATCCGTGCAACGATAATAGGTATCGCGGCTCAAAAGATAACTCCCAAGTTCGCTATCGTGCAGCGTGATCTGCTGTTTCACGATATACCCTTTTGTCCGGTACACGTTCGTGGCATCGACCAGAAATTCCGGTACACTCTTAACTGTCATGGTTATATTCCTCCTTGCCGATTTTTGTTTGTAAATATAAAAGTATTTTTTTATTCTGCCTCTGTACATGCTCCGGCGAATAACACAGCGTTTCCGAAAGTGATTCCTGCGTATTACCGTATACATATAAGCCGACATATACTTCATACAACCGCGGCGGCGCCGTACACATCGCCGCATTATACCGCTCGGCCTTTCGGATAAGTTCATGTTCGCCCGTCACATTCACTGTCTTGTCAAACATTTCTTTGTGCGCATAATAGTAGCGGATGTCCCGCAGATCTTCGCGTACCTCTGCAAGTGATTCCATTCTCTGTAAACCTCTCGAAATTTTAAGGGAGCTATTTGCCCTTTCACTATTCAGAGAAAAAACAGCGGTTTCTTACCCACTTTTTTGAAAAATTTTTTAATTTTTCTTCAATTCTTTTTGTAACCGCGCATAAATCCTTGCTACCCGTTTGGAAATTACCGGCTCAGAAACGCCCTCCTCCCTCGCAATATCTGCCTGCGTCATATGGTAAAAATAAATTTTTTTCAGCGTCCTTCGTTGCAACGGCGTTAATAATGGGAGAAGCTCCTTTATGCGTTTGAACAGAAATGCCTTTTCTTCTTCATTTTCACGAGTCAGCATCCTGTCTTCCGCATTCTCCCCCGCAGCCATGATTTCATAGCCCTCTTCCGCAAATTGATCCAGCGAAAGAGTATGATATTTCTCCTTTGCATCACCGCGCCATTCTTCACGCAGGCTCTCCCGATACGCCGCCGCAACTTCATCTGTAACCTCAATCCGAACTTTTTTCCCTTTTGCATCCTTATAATAAATGTGTTTCACGTTGAAATCCTCCGATTTTTGATTTTTCTTTGAAAATCGCAATCGGACGGATTTCGCCGCAATATGGAAGCCGCCCGACTGCGCTCGGATCCGAACGCAATCGGGCGGCTTTACCTGT
>CASEWU010000130.1 GCA_949291725.1 uncultured Bacillota bacterium | reverse complement strand
CCCATGCCGCCGACGCTCTCCGTTGTCCAGGTCGGATCTCCGCCGAACAAATCATTGTATTCGGGAGTGCGAAGCTGCCGCGTGATTCTGAGTTTTATGACAAAATCATCGATCAATTCCTGCGCCGCTTCCTCGGTAAGCGTTCCGTTCTCCAGATCACGCTCAATATAAATATCCAAAAACGTGGAAACTCTTCCAAGGCTCATTGCCGCGCCGTTCTGTTCTTTGATCGCCGCAAGATAAGCAAAATACGTCCATTGGATCGCCTCTTTCGCATTCTGTGCCGGTGCAGAAATATCTACCCCGTACATTTTTGCCATCTCTTTCAGCTTCTTGAGAAAATCGATCTGTTTATACAACTCTTCCAGCGCACGAATATTCTGCTCATCCATCAGCTTCTCGCCGTACGCCTTTTTGTCTTTCGTTTTTTCCTCAATCAGTTTATCGACACCGTACAACGCAACGCGCCGATAATCCCCTATGATCCTGCCGCGCCCGTATGCATCCGGAAGTCCCGTCAGCAGCCCCGCATGACGAACCGCTTTCATTTCATCCGTATATACATGAAACACCGCATCATTATGCGTGGTCTTATAGCTGAATTCTGTCTCTACGATATCCGAAAGTTTATAACCGTATGCCTCACAAGCCTGACGCGCCATACGGATTCCGCCGAACGGATTTACCCCGCGTTTCAAAGGAGCATCCGTCTGCAAGCCGACGATGATTTCATTTTCCTGATCAATGTATCCTGCAGGATATGACAAAAGCGATGAAACACGCTCCGTATCCACATCCAATACGCCGCCCTTTTCACTCTCCTCTCTCAAAAGCGCATTGACTTTCTCCATCAACTTCTTTGTACGCTCTGTCGGCCCGCTAAGAAAGCTATCGTCCCCTTCATACGGCGTATAATTCGCCTGTATAAAGCTACGCACATCAATCTTGTTTTCATATTCGCCTGCTTTAAACTCTTTGCTCATTTCCTTCGTCTCCTTTTCGAGAATAAAAAAGCCCGGACAGCCTATTTTATGCTGCCCAGGTGGTCGGCTTCCGACACTTTTCGCTCCCACGCAGTTTATCTGCAAAATCCACCAGTCGCGAAAAGCCTTTTATCAGATACACAATATCTTGTGCCGTCTTGCTTTTTACACATACAGTATAACCGTTTTTTTTGATTTTGTCAACGAAATTATATTAAAATTCCGCGCCAATTTTGACTGCAATTTCAGCATTCACTGACCGTTGTATTTTTGAATATCCCCGCCCCGTTTAGAAGCCGACCGAAAAAAATTCTCCGTTTATACTTTCAAATGAAATGATGTCAAGATGTTTCCATATGCGCCTTGCAGATCTTAATCCGCCGATAATCTTGTAAAGATCTTCCCGGGATATTGACGCAAGAAGATATGGCTTGAAAAGCAGAATCACTTGTGAAAAAACACAGAACGGCAAATGCAGTCTCCTCATTTTCCCGTTTTTTCGATACATGATTTTCATGATTCCACCCAGATTTCGACAATATCTCCCTCCGAAGAACGAACTTCCAACAATTTACCGATCACTCCCGATTGTATGCATGCTATGATCTGCCCGAAATCAATGTCTTTTGCAGGATTCCTTCCGTCAAAATTGATATTTTTCAACATCGGCTCCGCCAACGAAACCGGCAGATTCATCTTTACGCTGTCGCCGTCCGATGATACAATATTTATTTTTAACAGCGTTTTGCTCAAATCTACTTTTTCCCGCACCGCTGCCTCACCCGCCGGCCTTTCGACCCCCAACAATTCATCACAGGTAATATGAAATGTCTCAGCCAAAATCGGTATTAAAGCAATGTCCGGGGCACAGATATCTTTTTCCCACTTCGATATTGCCTGCGGCGTAACACTGCATTTTTCAGAAAGCTGCTCCTGTGTCCATCCTTCCTTTTTTCTGTAAAATGATATTCTTTGTCCAATCGTGTTCATAACAGTTCTCCGTTTTGTTTTTTTATACTATCATTTTAATCTCAAATGCCTCCTATGTCAACAGACCATCGGTTGAATAAGGCAGAAACCTGGTTGACAGAATTCAACCAGGTTTCAAATTTATTGCCGCCATCATGGCAAATGTTTTTCCAGTCAATCAAACCTTTATAAATTTTTTATCCGAATCGGGAATGCCTTTCGAATCTGCAACAAAACGCTCGACCCTCATATGCAGAGAATATTTCTCGCGAAGCGCAGCGATCTTTTCCATCAACACCGATGCATGATGCTTATCTAGTGCCTCCTGACTTTCCCATCGATCGATCAGCAGTACCGTTTCCGCATCCTCCGCCGGGAAAAAGTATTCATATTGCCTGTTCCCTGATTCAGCTCGTATCTCTTTGACGATTCCTTCCGACATCATTTCCTGCGCAAATTTTTTCGCACTGCCATTCTCTCCCGTATAATAGATATTTATAACAATTTCCATTTTTTGCCTCAGTCTCCAAAACATAACCGCGCAGCGTTACTCGCCGTGCGGTTATGTTTTTTTGAATTATTTAAAATATTTTACACCGCTTTCAAACAATTTCATGTCGAAATTGCCGCAGCAGTTCTTATACAAATTCTCGCCGGTACGCTCGGTATGCCCCATCTTACCGAACACCCTGCCGTCAGGCGAAGTAATACCCTCGATCGCCCAAGCAGAACCGTTCGGATTGAAAGGATATTCCATCGTAGGTTTGCCGCTCAGATCACAATACTGCGTCGCGATCTGTCCGTTTGCCGCAAGTTTTTCCAATTCCTTGGACGGAGCCACGATCCTGCCTTCACCGTGCGATACAGGCACCGTAAACACATCCCCGACCTTGCACGCGGAAAGCCATGGAGACTTATTCGAAGCGACGCGAATATCTACAAGCGTGGATACGTGTCTGGATATATTGTTATACGTCAGCGTAGGACTTGTCGACTTCAAAGGCAAGATCTCACCGTACGGAACAAGCCCTAATTTGATCAGGGCTTGGAAGCCGTTGCAAATTCCGAGAATAAGCCCATCGCGCTCGTTCAGAAGTTTCATAACTTGTTCGGCGATACGCGGATTGCGGAATGTCGTCGCTATGAACTTGCCGCTGCCGTCCGGCTCATCGCCGCCCGAAAATCCGCCCGGGAACGCAATCATGTTGGCGCGCGCAATCGCATCCGCAAACGCTTTCACGCTCTCCTCGATATCTGCTGCACTGCGATTTTTCAGAACAACAATTTCGCTCTCCGCTCCCGCCAAATTGAATTTACGTGCCGTATCCAGTTCGCAGTTCGTACCAGGGAAGACAGGGATAAATACGCGCGGTTTTGCCGCCTTCGTCGAAATATTCGTATAACGTGTGCTTGCTTTGAAGTCGACATCCTTTGCCTTACCGCTCGCCGCCGCATGATTCGGGAAAACATTCTCCAGCGTTGCGCAAAATGCCGTTTCCGCCTCTGCAAGCGAAACTTTCTCTTTGTCATAGACAAAGCCGGCTTCTGTCGTCTCGCCGACATAGATCTTCGGGCAATGCAATGCATCCGGATCGTCCAGAGCGACCAAGATTTCGCCGTAATGTTCAGAAAGCAGGCAATCGCAATCCCCTTCAAAGCGGAACCCGAACCCGTTGCCGAGGCAGGATTTTACGACCGCCGATGCGATACCGCCATTTTCAACGACCGTCGCAAAGCAAATGTTCTTGCTTAAAATATTGCGGTGGATCTCACGATACATATCCGCCAATTCCTTGAAATCAGGGATCTTATCAAAATCTTTATGCATCGGGATCCAGTAAATTTTCTGACCCTTTTTCGTTACGACGTTTGTGATCAGCTCGCTTGCTTTTGCAGGCGCCAAAGCAAAAGAAATCAACGTAGGAGGTACATCGATATGCTCAAATGTACCGCTCATGCTGTCCTTTCCGCCGATCGCACCGAGTCCCAGTCCGATCTGCGCATACAGCGCTCCCAAAAGCGCCGACAAAGGAACACCCCAACGCTTCGGATCACGATTCAACCGCATGAAAAATTCCTGGAACGTCAGGCGGATCTCATCATAATCACAACCGCTGGCAATCAGCTTCGCAACAGATGTTACTATGCTGTAAATTGCTCCCGTAAAAGGACTGCTGCTCATAAGATCTGCACAATACCCGTAAGCGGATACCGTAGCCACATCCGTCTCTCCGCCGCAGATCTTTGCCGCCATCGAAATGGCAGGCGTAAGCTGTTTCTTCCCGCCGAACGGCATATACACGCTGCGTGCACCGATCGTCGAGTCGAACATCTCCGAAAGACCTTTCTTCGAGCATACATTCAGCCGACTGAGCGCCGCCAGCAGATCATCACGGAATTCTTTACGTTTGAGATCAAAATAAGGGGTAACGTTATCGTCAATTTCCGCCGAAACCACCTGCTTGACACCGTTCGTATCCAGAAAATCACGGGAAATATCGACAATTGCCCTGCCCTTAAACATCATTTTCATACGGCGATCATCCGTAACGACCGCAACAGGCGTTGCTGCAAGATTCTCCTTCGCCGCCAGACGAATAAATTCGTCTTTATCCTTTGCATCTACGACAACTGCCATGCGCTCCTGCGATTCGGAAATCGCAAGTTCCGTTCCCGAAAGCCCTTCGTATTTCAAAGGTACTTTATCCAGATCGATCACAAGCCCGTCCGCAAGTTCTCCGATCGCCACCGAAACACCGCCAGCTCCGAAATCGTTGCACTTTTTGATCTTGCGCGTAACGTCTTTATTCAAAAACAATCTCTGCAGTTTGCGCTCCGTCAGCGGATTTCCTTTTTGTACTTCCGCTCCGCACGTTTCTACCGAGTGAGAATCATGCGCCTTGGAGGAACCCGTGGCGCCGCCGCAGCCGTCGCGCCCCGTTTCTCCGCCCAGAAGGATGATGATATCCCCTTTTTTCGGCTTTTCACGGTACACCATATCACGGCGTGCACCGCCTACAACAAATCCCGTTTCCAGGCGTTTCGCTTTATATCCCGCATGGTATACTTCGTCAACGATGCCCGTCGCAAGACCGATCTGGTTACCGTATGAGGAAAAGCCCGCCGCAGCCGTCTTTGTGATCACGCGCTGCGGAAGTTTCCCGGGCAGCGTATCTTCCAGTTTCTCGCGGGGATCCGCACTGCCCGTAACGCGCATCGCCTGATACACATATGTCCTTCCCGACAAAGGATCACGGATCGCACCGCCAAGACACGTCGCAGCTCCGCCAAACGGTTCGATTTCCGTCGGATGGTTGTGCGTCTCGTTCTTGAACATGACCAGATACTTTTCTGTCTTCCCGTCGATCTCCGCATCGATACAGATCGAACACGCGTTGATCTCATCCGAAACGTCCAGATTATCCAGTCTGCCCTCTTTTTTCAGCTTTTTGACCGCAATCGTCGCAATATCCATCAGACAGGGATATTTATCTTCACGCTTTGCGTTGAATTCATTGAATAAATCTTTATACAGGCCGTATGCCTTTTCGATATGCGCATTGTTCGAATGAATGGAAATATCCTTGAGTTCCGTTGCAAACGTCGTATGACGGCAGTGATCCGACCAATACGTATCAATCACCTTGACTTCCGTTTCCGTCGGGTTTCTGCCTTCTTTTTTAAAATAATCGCGGACAAATACGAGATCTTCCACACTCATCGCAAACCCGTTCTTTTTATGGTATTGCGCAATCTCGTTTACGGACATATCGATAAAGCCTTCAACTTCCGGAACATCGTGCGTCTGCATCTTCGCACGCGCCAGCGTCTTCGGCTTATCCAGCGATACTTCCGAACTTTCTACCGGGTTGATCAGATGCTTTTTGATCCGCTCCAGTTCCGCATCCGTAACGCCCTTCACGGCAAACACACGCGCGCATTTGATGAGCGGACGGTTTTTCTGCGTCAGAAGCTGTACGCACTGCGCCGCGCTGTCCGCACGCTGGTCATACTGCCCGTCCAGAAAAGCGATCGCGAAGACTTTATAATCTTCATCCAACGCCAGATCTTCCCGATAAACGTTGTCCACGGGAGGCTCGGAAAACACATTCACGATCGCGCCTTCCAGCTCCGCTTCGCTGATGCCTTCCACATCATAACGCAAGATCTCGCGAAGATCTTCCACACCGATCCCCAACTGCGTTTCCAGATCGTCCCGTATCTTCTTCGCCTGTAAATTCTCTTTCTTTTCTACATAAATTCTGTATATCATTGCGCTCTTATTCCTCTGCGTTGTATTTGATCCCGATATCTTTCCGGTACTGCATTCCGTCAAAGTGTATCTTTTCAATATTCTTATACGCCTTTGCACGGGCTTCTTTCACCGTTTTCCCCTTTGCACATACACCGAGCACCCTGCCCCCGTTTGTCTTGAGGACTCCGTTCTCCATTGCCGTTCCCGCATGATACAAAAAAACGTCTTTATCCAAATCACCGATCGTGATCTCTTTACCCTTTGCATATTTCTGCGGATAACCGCCGCTCGCAAGCACAACGCACACGCACGCGCCTTCTTCCCATTCGATCTTGACGTCCGCAAGCCGCTCGTCCGTTACAGCCTGGAAAATTTCCATGAGATCCGTCTTCAGCATCGGAAGCACAACCTGCGTTTCCGGATCGCCGAACCGTGAATTGTATTCAACGACCTTCATCCCTTCGGGCGTCCGCATCAGACCGAAATACAAAACACCTTTGAACGGCCTGCCTTCCGCATTCATAGCCCGAACCGTCGGCAGAAGGATCTTATTCATCACTTCTTCCGCGATCTCTTTTGTGTAAAACGGACAGGGTGTAAACGTACCCATTCCGCCCGTGTTCAGGCCCTTATCGCCGTCCATGGCACGCTTGTGATCACAGCTAGGTATCATCGGCACGATCGTCTTGCCGTCCGTAAACGTGAGAACGGACACTTCCTCTCCAGGAGTAAATTCTTTACCCGTAAGGAAT
>CASEWU010000129.1 GCA_949291725.1 uncultured Bacillota bacterium | reverse complement strand
TTCTCCGTAATTTTCGTCCGATACATTCCCTGTCCCGGGCATAAAATTGACTACATCCGTAAAATAATCCACAAACCGCGTGAGCGATCCGTACTGCGTTTGCGTACTGGTCAGAATCGTCGTATAATAATTGCGCAATTCAGCCAGGGAAATATGATAATCATAATAGACCGGGTCGCCCAACCCCATTCCGGAGCTTACCGTCGTGGACCCGATGCGAAGATCCGTAAACAGATTCCGCGTCAGAGATACGCCGTATCCGTACGTGATCGCATTGTAATAATCTTGCGGCATTGCGTCTACATATGCAAGATAACTCATTTTCTGCCCGGAAATATCCGCAACATTGTTCGAGCTCAAATCGTTTGACGTCGTCATTCCTTGTGCCAATTGCGTCAAAAAGGAATTTATGTAGACCTTATCTTCGATCTTCTCTCCGATATCCAGTTTCGTCCCGCCGCCCATAAAACTCGTCATCGCCTGCGTCAGATCGAGCGACGTCTCATTGATCTCGATCGGATAATACGACAGCATATCTTCTTCCGTTTTGCGGATATAATTATTAAACCCGTTTGAAAGCGCCAGTACAAGACACACGCTGATGATTCCGATGCTTCCCGCAATCGAGGTAACCAACGTCCTGCCCTTTTTGGTCAGAAGATTTCTTCCGCTCAGGCGCAGTGCCGTAAACCAACTCATGCTCGTCTTTGCTTTCTTCTTTGCTTTGGAACTTTTTACATCTTCCTTGCCCGGCTTGTTTTTCTCTGCCGCAGCCGTTTTCTCTTCCGCCTGTTCATCTTCCTTGAACGGATTGGAATCCGATATCACCGTTCCGTCTTTCAGTTCGACGATACGGGAGGAATATTGCCGCGCCAGCTCCGGATTGTGCGTTACCATGATCACCAGCCGCTCTCCTGCGATCTCTTTGATCAGATCCATGATCTGAACGCTGGTTTTGGTATCCAATGCCCCCGTAGGCTCATCTGCAAGCAGGATTTCCGGATTGTTCACAAGGGCACGCGCGATCGCGACCCTCTGCATCTGTCCGCCCGAAAGCTGATTCGGCTTCTTGTTCAATTCTGCTCCGAGTCCTACTCTCTGCAATGCCTCCGTCGCGCGCAAACGCCGCTCCTGCACCGATACGCCCGACAACGTCAGCGCTAATTCCACGTTTCCGAGCACTGTCTGATGAGGGATCAGATTATATGACTGAAACACAAATCCGATACTGTGATTGCGGTATGCATCCCAATCACCGTCTTTATAGTGCTTTGTCGAAACACCCTTAATGACAAGATCGCCCGAAGTGTATTTATCTAACCCGCCCACAATGTTCAGCAACGTCGTTTTGCCGCATCCGGATGCTCCGAGAATAGAGACAAACTCCTTCTTCCGAAAACTCAGGCTAACACCCTTTAAAGCATGAACAACAGAATCTGCCACCTTATAATCTTTTGTGATTTTGTCCAATTTCAATATTGCCTGCGCCATAAATTCATTCTCCTGATTCTACTTTATCGCAAGATTTTTTATCTTTGTTTTCCGACACTTTCATACACATTCCTGTTGCGATTGCTTCGGCATTTCCTGCAAAACCTCGCCGCATACATCCAAAAACTCATTCGCTTTGGTCAGAAAATCACCGACCTTGCCTTCGCCCAACCGATCTATAATCTTCTGCACAAAGAGATTGACCCGCTCTTTCATCTGATTGTAAGCGTCCAATGCCTTTTCGCTCAGCTCAATATAAGCAATCTTACGGTCCTTTGCATCCGGTACACGACAAACTATTTTCCGATCTTCCATTTTATTGACCATCTGAGAAACAGCCGAACGCGTAATGCCTAAATTTTTCGCCAAACGGCTCGATATCAGCCGCCTGCCCGATTCCTTCGCCAAAATAATTTCCCGCACCATCTGCATTTCCGTATTGTTTAAAGTCAATTTATCATCAAAAATTTTAACTTCTTCCAACCGCTTACTTATACGATATATCTCTCGCAAAAAAGCACTCGCTTCCATTTCTTCCTCCTTCTGAAGTTAAGTTCTTAATTGTTAAATATTTTAGCCAACCTCTTAACAAAAGTCAATCGCTAAGGTACCCCTATTCAATAATTTCATCACAATATCATTTTTCATTGCACGGCAATGCGATCATGGCGATCTGTCAGAAAATCTGCTATGCAAACCAGAGCAAAAAACGGCTTGTCCATCGGGCGATTCTTTGCGCAAATGAGAGACTGTTCAGAAGAAAGAAACTATTAAAGTTTCCGACCTGTTTTAAAAAGCATGCGGCGGAAAAAGATAATTTCCGCCGCATGCTTTTTACCAGTCCTGTTTTTTCAGCGACTGACTCTTGACATCATCGTAATATTCAAAATATTTTTCTTTAAAAGACTTTTTCCCTTCCTGTTGCTGCAATAAATTTTGCAATTCTTCCGGCGTAAAATCTGAAAAATCAGCTTCGCCGTCGTAAGAAGAAAAAAATTTATAAAGATCTGCTTCCGACATTCTTTTTCTCCTCTTTATTTCTTTTCTCTGCGATAAAGATACATGGTAGTTCCCGCCGCATCCGTTCCGATACTGTATTTTTTAAGATACGGCGTCAATTTTTCCATCAATTTTTTAAAAGAATTACAGCCGAAATTTTTAGGTATAAAATCCGAATACTTTTGTTTCATCTCCGAA
>CASEWU010000128.1 GCA_949291725.1 uncultured Bacillota bacterium | reverse complement strand
TCGCCCTCGCGCTCCACGAGCGTTCCCTCGAACGGTTCGCCGTTCAGATAGCAGACGATGTTCTCGCCGAGTTGTACGGAATTGGCAAGCACTTTCTTCCCGTCCGAATACGAATACAGGTTTTCCCCGTCCGAGATCGCCGCCGGCTCTTTTTCCCAGTAGTAAAAGCTCTCGATCCCCACGGCGGCATATTCCGAGATGACCTCGTACAGCCGTTCTTCGGTAAAGTACGCGACTTCCTCTTCGGGATTCCCCGATTTCTTATAGATGAAATACTTTCCGTTAGCCGCGTTCACGCTGTCTTTCGCGTCCATCGCGATGCCCGTATCCCACGTTTCGCTGTTCCACTCGCCCGTGCGGACGAATGTGTATTCCCGTTCCGCCGCAAAGTTGAACGCCGATTCATACGTCGCAAACGAGAAAAACTCGCCTGCCGCATCGGGCGCTTCCCAATACTCTTTCTGCAGCGTTTCCGTCAGCACGTTCTGCTTGGAAGAAGTGAACCGCGCCGTCCACTCGTTCCCCGCCGCATCTGTGCAGATGATCTCATACACACCCGTGTCAATGGTATAGATCGCAGTTCCTTTGGTATAGGCTTTCCCGTTCACGGTTACGCTTACGATCGGGGCGAACTGTTCGGGATCGCCGTCTTCCCACGTCAGCACAACGTCGCCGTTCGTTTTTCCGTCAATTACGTTGCCGACCGTGAGAGGCTTTTCCGTCCTGTCAATGACGACCGTGTAATGCTCCGTAGCCGTCCCCGACTCCGTTTCCGCATAGAACGTGTATTTGCCCGGCTGGTAGTATTCGACGCCGGAGATATATTCTTCGAACGTATCGCTACCCGGCCGCTTCACGAAACAATCCCCCGCGCTCTCGAAACGGATATGCCCGGCATCGGTATAGCCGCCGCTCGCGATCGCCTCGTCGTCCGCATATAACTGCGCTGCGGGGATCGTTCTGTCCAAAGTGATCGTGTACGTCTCCGAGGTGTTCCCCGCCTTATCGACCGAATAGAAACTGTACGTTCCTTCGGCCGTGAGCTGAGAACCCGAGGCGTAACTCGTATAGGATCCCGCTCCCGGCTTTTTGACATACGTCGTAGAAAGGCCTATCGCGTCATACGGCACGAACCTGATATATGCCGCGTTCGTAGAATCGCCCGACTGCACTTCATTCGCACCGCCGTACAATGTTCCCGTCGGTTTCGTCTTATCGAGCGTGATCGTTACCGTAGAAGACTGATTGTTGGCGTAGTCCTTGCAATAAAAAGAATACGTCCCTTCGGTGGCGAGCTGCGTTCCGCTCGCATATGCCGTGTATGCGGAACTTCCGGGCATCTTCACATAGCAATCCGCAATGCCCGATCCGCTGTCGCTCGCCACATACCTGATATAGTCCGCATTCGTATATGCGCCGCTCGGCTTGGATACCGTGCCGCCGTACAGCGTGCCCGTAGGGATACTTGCATCGAGATAGACTTTATATTCGTCCGATACGTTCCCCGCCTTATCGGTCGCACGGAAATAATACCATCCGTTCGTGCCCGACAAATTTGTGCCGGACGTATAACTTGTCCAGGTCGAGGAGCCGGGCTTTTTTACTTCGTACTTGGATACGCCGTAAGTGTCCGTCGCCGTGTATTTGATGGAACTGTTCGCGTATCCGCCGTTTGCAACTGTTTGTCCGCTCGCGTTGGTCACTTTCCCCGAAGGTCTGACCGTATCGAGATACACATTGACAGTATTGCTTGTCTGACCTTTTACATCGGTAGCATAAAAATACCATTTGCCGTTGTTCGAATCCGTGGCCGCGACCGTATAAGAATCGTTATACGACGTCGAATAACTGCTCGAATTCGGACGTTTATATTTTATACTGCTGAAATTCTCGTCCACAGCCGTATAAACGATCTGCTTGTTGGTATACGAACCGCTCGTAATAAGATTGCCGCCGGCTTTCATTGTACCGGACGGGACACTTTTATCCACCTCGAATTGGAACGTATAGAAGTAGTAAGTGAAATCGACCAAAAAACTCGATGCATACCTGCAAGAGTATTGCAGTTCGTACATCCCGTCCGACAGCGAGCCGGAAAACAATGTCTGATTCCCGCTGCCGGATAAGGATTTGCTCGTATATGTCGAACCGTTGCGGAGAAGCTGAAACGTCCTGTGGTCGCTCACCGCACTCGTTTCCACCGTGATATTGAACGTCGACCAGTCGAGAACTGCACCTTGCGAAAGAGTGCTCGACGCGCCGGTGGTGCCCGATCCGTACATATAGATCTTAAAATTGCTCGGACAGCCCGTTGCCATTGTCGTGCCGTAAATTGTTTTGCCGTTTGTCAGGTACTTTGCCGTGGAATACGTCAGCGCAGACGCTTCCTGCATATTTAACCCGAACAGGCAAAGCCCCAACGTCAAGAGCAACGCCGCAAAAAATGCGCCGAGCAGGATCAATCTTCTTTTGATGCTTTTATACATGATTGTTTCCTCCTTGTAAAATTCAGCGAGGCACGGCTATATGGGTAATCGCGCCCCAGATGCGATTGGTTTCATGATTGATGCCGAGGATCCGCACGGTTACGCGAGCCCCGCGCGGCGGTCTTCCTCTTTTCGGATAACTGCACAGGCAATCGATTCCGCCGTCCAAAGCCACAAACACGCCGTTCGTATCGACCATGCTGACCGAACCGACATAGCGATTGCCCACCGTATACATGCGCAGCGCCTTTTCATACGGATTTTCCCCTGCCTGCTTGACGGATGCCGATGCCCTGATATTGTTTTTATCGCTTCTGTCCACATCCAGAACCTTGACGAGAATCCTCTGCCCCGGCTGAAAGTACCCCGACGCATCCATGAGCCGTTGATAACTGAGTTCTCTGAGCGGTATGTAGATCTCCAAACCGAACAGATCCACAAAGATGCCTGCACGGATAGCCGAGACGACGCGAGCTTCCGCGCACAATCCGGGATAGATGAGGTTGCTTCCGTCACGATCTGTGCCGAGATAAAATTGCTTCCGCTTCGCCTTCATAGCCTCCATACGGCTTGCGATCGCCACATTCGCGTCTTTGTCTATCCCCTTGACGATGTAATCCACTTCGGCACCGAGCCGTTTTGTGAGGAGGTAATGCAATACCTCTTCCAAGGGGCGGCCGCGCAAATCCTCCGGCGTTTCAACCGCTTCCGCTGCGGGAACGATGACCTTAAACACCCCGTGATATATGACCGCATAGGATACGGAATTGTCCGAAGCCTGTTCTACACCTTGAATTGTCCCCGTAAGGATTCGGCCTGTCTTGAGCGATTCCAAAAGATCGATGAGATCGCTCTGCGCCTTTTCCTCCTCTGTTTCCACGCTCGGCCGTTCGTCGATAGACAGAACGCTTTTGCGCCTTGCTCGTTTTCTCGGCTTTGAAGGTTTCTCTTCTTGCTGCATTTCAGCCGACGGCTCTTCGTGTGCTTCCGACGGTGTTTCGTCCGTCTTTTTCTTTCTGGCTCTTTTCGGCTTTTCCGGAATCACATTTTCTGCGGGAATATCCTTGAATTCTTCCGCCTCTTCGTCCGAGATAACAGAAGCGGCGATCATTTCTTCATTTTTGCCAGCCGTTTCCTCATTTACAGATTCCTGTACTTTTTCCAACTCTTCATTCATGTTTTCACCTCTTAATTATAATTTTTATTTGCATTGCACAATATTTGCACATAAACTATTGACAATTTCAGATCTTTCGCATATAATTATAGTAGAGAAAAGGAGGTATCACATATGGCAAACGTAAACGTTACGATCCGCATGGACGAACATCTTAAAGAACAAGCCGACGAGTTGTTTTCCGACCTCGGGCTCAGCATGAGCGCGGCTTTTACGATGTTTGCAAAGCAAGCCGTCCGTGAGCAACGCATTCCTTTTGAAATCAAACGGAACGTACCCATTGCTATGGCGTCCGATGATGCCGTCAATGCCGTTTCCGAAAAACTGATGCAGAAAAATGCAAAAGCTTACGGAGAACTTGCCAAATGATTTGCTTTTCAAAACAGCAACTGCTGAAAATGCATTCCGATCTCCTTGCCCAAACGGGCGGATTAGACGGGTTGCGCGATGAAGGATTGCTTGAATCCGCGCTCGCTGCCCCTTTTCAAACCTATGATGCGCAAGAGCTTTTCCGCAGCATTCAGGAAAAAGCCGCCAGATTAGCGTACGGATTGATACAGAACCACCCGTTTATAGACGGAAACAAACGCATAGGCACCCATGCGATGCTCGTTTTGCTGGCGCTCAACGGTATTGAACTCATATACACGCAAGACGAATTGTCTGACATAATTCTAAAAATCGCGGCAAGCACGGCTTCGTATGAAGATTTGCTTGCATGGATCCTGAAACATGAAACCCCCGGGGTAATTTGACACCTCAGGGGTTTTTTCTTAAAAATCCCCCGGCGGATGCGCCGAGGAATATAATTTCTTTTTGCTTTTCTCTTTTGGGTTTTCCGGTACTTCTTCCGGCTCGGTTTCGGCCATAACGGACGGCAGATAATCCTGCACGGACGTTTTCCTTATTTGCGCACAGAGCGGGTGCTGCGAATAATCCAACTTTTTCAGTTTCAGAATATTGGAGCCGCGTATGACGCAAAGCATTTCATCGTTCGGGAGCCGCAGCACTTCATCCGGCGTCAACAGGCGCCTTCGGCCCTGCCCTTCCGTGTGCCGATACTGCGGTATGATTTGAGCCACGGCAAGCGTCTTTCGGACGGTCATCGTGGAATTCACCTCGATGCTCATATCCCCGCTCCGTCCCGAAAAATATTCGGCCGTGACGTCATCCGCACAGCCGAGCATGAGCTGCACATCGCAGTTGCCGATGATCTCCGCCCATAAATTGTTCGGATAACGGTTTTGCAGTTGACCGAGACTCTGTACCGCGAGCATGACGCGAATTTCTCTGGAGCGGCAGACGCTCAGGGAGCGGGCAAAGTCCGAGCCGTCCTCCGCCCCGCCGATACGCCCTACATTGTTGAACTCGTCCAGAATAAGATTTACAGGCACATCGCAGCGCCGTTCCGGACGCGAATCCGCATAGCGCGTCAGTTTGATAAACAGGAACGAAAAGAACAGCGAGGATAAGAACGCCATCGTCGTATCCTGATCGCTCAATACAATAAAGAACGCGCACTTGTGCTTACCTGGCAAAGACAGGTCTATATCCGATCTGCCTGTAATCGCCTGCACTGCTTTGTTCTGCATCACCTGCAGCCTTGTGCCGAGCCCCAGAATAATTCCGGAGCGTACCGTATCGCTCGCCTGCGCAAACAGATTGTACGGCGCACGGGCGGGATGATCCAGCGGCAGCTTTTCAAAGATAGCCGTGATCTGCGCTTCGCTGTTCTGTGTGAGCATACGATAGACCGCCGGGAGATGTTTCATCTTTGCATCGCGGGTTTTATCACGATCCACATACAGCACAAGCGCTTTGAGCAGGTTCCCTTCGCCGTTGTCCCAGAAGTGATCGCCCTTCGCGGAACTCGTGTTGCCGATGATGACGTTGGTCAGAACCTGCGCCATCAGGGTATCGCCGCCGAGGTCTGCCATGCAATTCCATGAATCGCTGTGCTGCGGTTCGACAAGATTGAATATCTTGACCTCGTAACCGTTTTGCCTGTAAAGCTCCGCTGTATCCGCGTAAAGCTCGCCCTTCGGATCCGTGACGACGACCGATTCGCCTCGCCTCAGCGCCTGAAACAGAGCATTTCGGATCACCGCGCGCGACTTCATTGTCCCGGACGCTCCGAACACGGCAATGTTCCGATTGAGCTTTGTGTCTTTGGGGAGACAGACTGTCTTCCCTTTATATTCGCCCAAAATCGTTCCTTCAGCCTGCTCGATCGGCGAAACCTCCAAAAGCCCCTTTATTTCTCCCTCGCTCATCCAAGCCGCGGTACCGTAAACCCCGCTCTTGCTCTTTGCAAAGCCGCGCGGATCCCGCTCCTTTCCGTCGAACTTGTCATGCAATTTGACAATCGCAAAGATGCCTCCGCCCAACAACAGGATACCCAACAGCGACTGCAATCCGCTTTTGGTAAACACATAACCGAATGCAGTAATCGGATTCCAATTTACAGGCCGCATCTGCGACTGCCCGCTCATTCCGCCGTTCTCCGTCCACTCCGCATAGTTTGAAAGCTGTTGACCGAGCATCCCCGAAAGGTATAGAACAGCGGCGCACCCGATCAGGCACGCCGCTGCGATGATTGCGATCTTCTTTTTATTCTTCAAAGATATCCCTCCTCTCTATTTCCAGTTCATGTTCCACCACCTCCCTGTCGATCACCTTCACGCTTGCCGCGTAGCAAACCTCCTGCACAATTTCCCTCTGATCGGGGAAACAAACCACCTCGCACCGCACCGCAAAACCCGACGCAGCTTGCGAAAACCGCATCAGCCGCGCGAGGTCGCCGTCGAGAAAACTCATCACATAAACCCCGTCGATACAGGCGTCATATTCGAACCTGCCCTGCCCGTATGAGCGGTCATCAGGCTCGAACAGCACCTCCTCGATGCGCGCCCTAAAATGCGGCGATGTCAGCAGCCGCAACTGCCGGATACCCGTATCATCCAGCGGGACGAAGTGAATATGCCGATAGATCGAATCGAAACGGAACTCTCTGCGACGTTCCTGCCCCGCTTCGGCAATCGTTTCCGCCGCGCTGCTTGCCGAACCGAATAGAATTGCTGAATCGACTTTGATATCCGACGCATTCAACCTTGCAAGTTCCGCAAGGGAATACAGGGCCTTGAATTCGCCCATACCGTTCCATTTCATCGCACTGCTGCGCGTATTGTACACGGCAAAACACTCGCCGTAAGAAAACACCGCTCCGACCAGCCGCGTGAACATCGTCTTGTTCGCCTCGATCTCTCCGACCTGCTTTAAAGCCTTGGAAAGATAGAAACTCGGCTCCGCACGGATCCGCTCGAGGCGCTCCCCGTTCTGCAATACCGGCAAGCGGTACGGTCTGCACTCAATCCCCGCCTGCATACACATGGCGGCCGCTTCCGCGATCCTGTGATTTCTTCCCCGGTGTACTGAGTCGCCGGCAAACCTATGGTTCCGTGAAACGGCATCGTAATGCTCCCGTATCCCGAGTATATCCAGAACTTTCAATGCTCCTCTGTAAAATCGGAGCGTTTTCTCCTTTCCTTTTCCGTTTATCGTAAACAATCGCGGCAAACAAAGCTCTTCTGTTCCGACGCGAATCTTCTGCGGCTTGGTAAGGTTATGGATCAATGCCTTATATACGCGCTCGTTTCCGAGGAGATGAATGGAGCATATCGGGTATTCACCGACGACGGAAAGCAGGATGATGAGCTTGTAGCTCTGACTGCCCGCTCGAATATAAATCATTTTCTGAATTCCTCTCGGTTTATGAATTTTGCGACATGGTGACTGCTCTCTCTGGCGCAAATTTCAGTCAAAAATCGCCCCCAAAACGCCTCTATAGAGAGCATTTTTGCCGTATAAATTCTTATGTATTTTTTGTGTCCGCCATTCGGACTGTTTTTACATATCTTTTTGCTCCTGTTTTTACTCATTTTCAATGTATTATCCCCCGTTCTCTCTTCGCAGCCATTCAGGGAAATCCGGCTTCGGAACAACATAGACCGTTGTCCTATCCTCTTCTCCTGCCGCGCTGCAATAATAATGTGAACAGACGGACGGGCAATCGTCCGCCAATACATACATCGCCACAATGTCCGATACCATATTGACCTCGATGTTGTCGTGATCCCGCCACCGGCGTTCAGGGCGCCTTTTATCATAGACGTGGCGGAAGATCAACACGCTCTCCTGAAATCGCACGGGCGGACAATGCGAAAAGTAATCGCGCATCGCCGGATACAAAGCCGAGCGGATATATTCCGCCGAACCGGACTCTTTTTTCGGCAGCAGCATCGGGATCGAGAGATAAAACCATCCCTCCTCCGTAAAGCCGATCTTCGCTCCGATACAGTTGCAAACGATTCCGCTCACAGCTTCACAGGCCTCGCGCACTCCTGTATATACCGGAAGATTGCGCGTCTGCAAAACACATTTTTCCGAATGCTCCTCAAGACGCAAAGCCTGTTCGTAAGCGAGCAGCAATTCATCCGACTCATAATAAAACCGAGTCATGGCTGCCCGCACCTGCATCATTTTCAGTTGTCCGTCGATTTTATCCAATACATCGGTAAATTTATTATTCCGCACCATCGGCATCCGCCTCCGCATAAAACGTAACGCTCGGTTCTTCCGCTCCGTTGAAATCGACCGTCGCAAACAGACACGGGACGGGCGGCAGTTTCAATTTACTTACCATTCCGGCAAAAGGCAGCACGATGATATATTTCAGATCCTCCTCCGGCCGAAGAAGTTTCAGAAGATGCTCCTCTCCCTCATACAGCACGACGATCTCGTAGCCGATATTCTCTTTCAAAAAGAAAAGCTGCGCGGGATATACCGCCGGGTAATGCGCCCGCGCGTCCACCCGGTCTATAAATTCGAGCAGCACCCAAATCGCAAGAATTGTTCGCCGGTCGGGTTTGCTCATCGCATCCGTACCGAGATAATACCCGCCGCCGACGTCGGATATCAACAGGCTCCTTTTCAGATTGCGCAAAATCTTCTCCCCGGTAGATTGCGGTTTTTTCAATAAACGCAAAAGCTGCGCTTTCGGCAATGCCCCGTATTGCGAAAGCCACTGCAATACATACTGCTCATCCTGTAACAGCATCTCCTTCACCTTCCTTTCCCGATATCTTTTTACGCTCTTTCTTCCGTTCGCTTAGTATCGCTTCCAGCTCCGCGCGATCCGTCGTAATGATTTTCTTTTCCGCTTCCGACGCCTTGATGATCACGGGTATCTTATTGTTGTCGGCATACACGAGCGCTTCGCCGCGCTCGAAGTTTGTAATCGAGCGAACTTCCGTTTTGGTCAGTTTCAGCACGTCCTGTACATACTTTGCTTCGTCCGGTTCGAGATTCAAGATGATCTTGTTCTGGCTGTTGTTAATGATCGCCCTTCCGTACTTTCCGTCCTCCAACCCGAAAAAATCGGACAGATCCTGTGTCGCGGATATCGCCGCGCCGCCGTAACCGCGGATCGTTTTGAAAATCGTGAGGCAAAACTCGGCGGCGAGCTTGTTGGAGGATGCCCCGATAAGCTGCCATATCTCGTCGATCATCACCGCTTTCTTTTGCGTGCGGTCCGATTTGATTTTGTCCCACACAAAATCGAGCGCGATCATCATGCCGATCGGCAAAAGTTTCCCCTTCAGTTCCGATAAGTCCAGCACGATGTATTTGTTGGATAAATCGACATTCGTCTGCCTGTTGAACGATTGCGCCGATCCCGTCACAAATTTGCTCAGAACGACGGCGAGCCGCTTTGCAAGCGGCTCTTTCAACAGGTTCCTCTGCAAGTCTCCTAAAACCGGCATCCGCTTCATTTTCGGATTGCCGCTATCTTCGTACAGCGACGCATTGTCCTCCGTGATCCCGAATTCCGCATATGTTTTGATGAGCGCGTCGTCCAAAATCTGCTCCTCTTCGTTCGTCATATCGGGTACGAGCAAGGAAAAGAACAGCATGAGCTGCTGTATCTTTTGCATCAAAAGCGACTCGTCTTCCATGTAATCCGCCTCGTCGATGAGTTCCATCTCCGGCGAAAGAGTGGAGCGAATCTCCATCACGTTGATACAGTGCTGCGAGCCGGGCGCGATGCGGATGAAACTCCCGCCGATTCGGTTGCAGGCGCGGCGGAATTCATGCCCTTTTATCGGAGCGAGGATGAAACATTGAATGCCGCGCATACGCATACGGAGCGCCAAAAGCTGCATGGTAAACGTCTTCCCAGCGCCGCTCGTTCCGAGCAAATTCATGTTCGCGTTCTTATTCTTTTTCGTATTGAAAAGATCGACGATGCACAGCGATCGGTTATGCCGGTTGATGCCGAGCAGTACCCCGCCATCGTCCGACATCTCAAAACTCGTGAACATATAACTCGCCGCCGCACCGCCCGTGAGTACGTTTCGTTTGGCCTTCTGCAATAGCTTCGCATCCGGGCATAACAGCGGGAATGAGGTCTTCAAAGCCGCCTCCTGCCGAAAGCGGCACTCGGAAACATAAATATCTGCCGAACGCAGCATCAGGGATATCTGTTGCTTGCGCCACGTCAGTTCCTTCATGCTCCTTGCCGAAACCGTGATAAAAACGGACAGATAAAACAGGTCGTCGCCGTTTGCAAGCCCCTGCTTTATGTAGTATCCTGACTGCACCGAATTGGCAAGCTCCTCGAAGTCTGTACTCGTATCCTGCCTGTCTTTGAGCTTGGCCTTATTCAAGCGGATCCGCTGCGCTACTTTATCGACAGCCCGGCTTCTGCTTTCCCGCGACAAGAACACGTCGACATCGATCCCTTCTCCTGCATTGACGATAGACGAGAGCCAGCCGCCGCGGATGCGGGACGGATAGCCGTTTCCGCGTATGTACAGATATGTAGAATACGTTCCGTCCATAACGACACAATTCGACCTGCTCAAATCGATGCTTTTTGGAGAAATGAAGTCGGCAAACGGGATGTACGGCATGGGATCGACACCGATCGTTCTCTCTTGCTGGAGCATTGTTTCCACTACAATACGTTCGACGTGTGCGGAAAAAGGTTCCTCCGCGCTCGAATTCCGGTTGAAGAAAGTATAAAGGATTTCCGCGGCGGCTTCGTCCTCGTCCTTCGGTTGCACGACAGAATTTCCGCAAAGCGCCAGATACGCCCGTGCATTCTGCTCCGCCGCCATAAGTTCCCCGTAGATCCGACCGGGATCCTCCGCAATGCCGCCGGCATTCTCATAAGTAAAAATGAGAAAGAACCGCCGCGTCAAAGCCTCGCGGTTTCCGACCTCGCCGATCAAACGGATATAATCCGATCCGAGTTCCCTGCACGCCTCGTTCGGCTCCGCATCGAGTTCCTTTTTTAATGCGGCGATATATTTTGCCGAGTCCGCTTTTTTAGTTATGCTCTTGAATTGCAGACGGAGCGGCGATATTTTCAGCCAGCTTGCAAACGAAGCGATGATGCCGTACTGCTCCTCTTCCGAGCGAAGCATGAAATTGATCGGTTCGATTTCCAGTATCTTTATGTACCGCCCGTCGGTCGTCCGTACGATCCCGTTTACAACATCCTTGACCGGGATAAAATCTTGAACCCTGTCCTTTTTACTCATATCCTTTTCTCCTGAAAATGCAGCTTTCTGCGGCGGAATAAAAAATGTACAATGTACCCGAAATATTGGAGCAGCGAATCCCCGTCGATCCCTATCAGGCAGACGATACCGAGGGGCAGCAAAGTTACGACCATCACAACGATCCGCGCCGTATCCTCTAACGGAAGTAATTTTATTTCCGCAAACGCGAGCAACGCCACCAAAAGAATCGCCTCGATAACGTTCCGCACGGATAAAAGCCCGCCGAGTATCTTCCCCGAATCGGTATAATTTGCGGGAATCGAATATATATTTTCCTGTCCTTTTTCATCCATCTTAACACCTCGTTAATTACCGCCGAATGTTCCCGACAGCGCGTACACCATCGTTTGGATCATCTCCGCATAGGTAACATCGTAGTCCCCGTACTGCGCGTTTGGATCGATGTCAAACGCCTTCCATATGATTTCCGTATCGAACGGGTGAATGGTACAGGCGACATACAAAACCGTATCGCCGTCTTCATTCTCCGCTTCCTTTTCTTCCTGCGTTACGGGAAACATTTCTTCCTTATAGTTCCCCAACTTTAATATAAGATCGTTTATATCCGTATCTTTCTGCTCCATAGACGCGGAATAGGCTGCCAAGATATACCCTGTATTGAAACCGAGCGAATCTTCCGCCTCGTCCGCAAGCGCCGCCGCGGACAGCTCCGCATCGTATTTTTCATCCGTTACGATCTTTTCCGCTCTTTCTTTGGCGCAGGTATATCCTTCAAAAATACATCCGTCCACCCTCTGCGTCAATTGCGCATAGACCGCATAAACGTCTTGCGTTTCGCCGCTTTCGCCAAAATCGAATAAACTCTCCAAAATAATGGAAGGCAAAGACACTATAAGCACGATAAGAAAAACGATACTGAGACAGATACAGGTCAGAACCTTAAACAGCGTATG
The DNA here is from genome assembly GCA_949291725.1 of uncultured Bacillota bacterium. Taxonomy (GTDB): domain Bacteria; phylum Bacillota; class Clostridia; order Christensenellales; family Borkfalkiaceae; genus Borkfalkia. The sequence continues at coordinate 4,957 of CASEWU010000128.1, read as the reverse complement.
CCGCATAGACCATGCCGCCGCTATAACGGCGCCCCATACGCCGCCTGCGGCAGTACCGGCCGCGATACCGGATACCGCTTTCCCGGCCGCCACGCCCGCCTTTACAGAGGAAACGGCGGCATTCGCCGCCGCTTCCGTACCTTTTGCCGCCGCTTGTTTCCCTGCGTTTTTGCCGATTTCTTTCGCCGCGTTCGCGGCTTGCTTTGCCGCGTTGCCGAAATCATCTCGCCCGTCGCCCGGTTGCTTTTTATCGGCTTCCGCCATCCGTTTCACCTCCCTTCAGCGTTTGCGCCGCGGCGGACTTATATTCCCGCCCCGCGCTTTCGGTTCGCCGTAGCGCGCCGGCGTCGTCTTATAGCGTACGCTTTCCACCGTCACGGTGCGGACGTTCTCGCCGTCATAAACAGGCTTGCCGTCTTCGTAAACGGGCCGGCGTTCCACCGACGCTTCTCCACGTACGGCATACCAGTTGCCGCCGTTTACGTCTTCGTAACTTTCGTACTCGCCGCGCGGCGTACTGTAACGCGCCGCATCATAGAATGCGGTCGCCGAGCCGTCTTCATGCCCGACTGCAAAGTTGCCGTTTCCCGCGCCGGATGCATCCACCGATGTGATCTCTCTTTCGTATTCCGGAAAAGAATTGCGGAACTGCGCGCAGTTGTATTCCGCGGCATCCTCTCCGTCCGCAAAAGCGGGAGGTGCGCTGTTCGGCTGCATTGCGTACCACTCCATCCCGTCCGAAGAGTGCATGACCGTATGCGGCGCGTCCGGCGCCTCGTAATATGCTCCGTTGTACCACAGGCAATCGCCGCCCGGTGTATGCGCCGCCAATACTCCGTCTCCCATGCTTGTCAGCGTGGTATCTGCCGGAGCTTCGGGGAATATTTCCGCAACGCGCGACGGATCCGCAATGTCCCCCGTAAAATGCGCATCGTTAAACGTGCCCGAACCTTCGCCCGTCGCTATCTGATACCATGTACTGCCGTCCGAGGCCGTGACCTCTGTATGAGGAAAGTCGGGCTTTTCAAACTGCGCGGCGCTGAATAACTCCAAATTCGCTTCTTTGCCGTCCGCCCCGGTCGCAGTTGTCTTTATATGTCCCCCGGCTATCTCCGTACCGGACAGGGTTCTTCCTTTCAAGTGCGGCAAATAATTGCCGAGACTTCTGTCCGCTATATTGCCCGCAATCATGCCGGAGGCATCCGGCGGACGCGCCGCCACCGACGATACGGAAAGTCCCGTCAGGCTTGCGCCGTTCTTCGCCGCAAGCCCGCCGAACATTCTTCCTACTATCCCTGCAACGCCGCCGGCGCCCATTCTCGTACCACCCTGCACGACTGCATCCCTGACATAGGAATTTCCTCTGAACCTGTCCGTAAACGTCCCCGTAAAGCCCCCGCCGGGGGAAGACGGAGAACCGCCGCCGAACATCTTGCCCGCTGTTTTGAAGCCGCCGCCCATTCCCGCTATCATGCGCGTCGCTATCAGAATCTCCATGCCCAGGCCTGAACCCGTCTGCGCTACACTCAATCCGATCGCGGAAAGATGCGAATCGAAACGCTGCGCCGTTTTCAGAAAAGCGATCGCACAGAACAGCCAAAGAAAAATGCTCCCGTATCCGTTCGGAAGCGCGCCGCCGTTGCCGACGAATTGCCCGACCGAGCTGTTGAACGCCCTGAGAAACCACACGTTCATGATAAGGAGCAGTAACTGCGCCCCGACCATGCGGCACCAGGATCTGAATACCTGACTTGTCGCTTTCGACGCGCCCATCGAGTACGCGAGCGGCGACGTGTAGCATAATACCCCGACCACGATATAGCGCTCCACGACTTCAAGCAATAACTTAAAATAATTCCAACCCAGCGTGATCATCAAAATGATAAGCAGAATCGACCCGACGACCGTGCTGACCGATACAATTGTAACCAATCCGTTTTTCAGCGCTTCCTCGATGCCTGCAAACGTAAAGTCCTCTTTTCCGAGCGATACGTCCATCAGGGCATCGTAAGGCGCCTTTGCAATTTCCAAAACATACAGGAAGATCGGCTTCGCAAACCAGATAAGGAAAGCAAACAGAGCGGAGCGCAGCAGCAGCGCCCACGGGTTTTCCGCTTCCGTGACAGGGCCGCCGAACGCGCGGAACAGCTGCCATACCGTTACTATGAGTAATATGGCCCAAGCCGCGTATTGCATGACCGTAAACGCTTTCCCGACAAAAGGGAAATATACTTCCATCGCCGTCATATCCGTCCCGAGAGCATGCAGAAACAACCCGGATACGGCGTCCATTACGTCTGTTACGATTCCGGCCACCCAATCGACGATTCCCTCAAAGATCCAATCGAGCATGGTTTTTTCTCCTCGCCTTTATCCGGTATAATTGCCGCCGGCAATCAAAGGTTGGATATAGGCAACGATCAGCCCCAGCGAATTGAGCAGGATCCACGTTATGACGATGCGTTTCAGCCATGCCGTCGCCTCGTCCACTGCCTTTTGGTTGCGCGATACCATGCGCACGATCAGCGCTACCGCCGCAACCGTTACCGCTACGATCGTGCTTATCGCGAGAATCTGCGCATAGAAATCCCGAACAATCGTACTGAATCGATCCCAAACCGTTTCCGCGGCTATGACGGGATGAACCGACACAAGCAACACGCACACGATGCCTACCAGCGTCCAGTATATCACGACGCTTGCCTTGATTTTTTTGCTGTGCTTTTCCATAAAGGCCTCCTGCTTTTCGCAAAAGAAAAACCTCTCCCGAATTTTCCTTCGGAAGAGGTCTCCTTTTACCTGTAATTTTGGATGATACCAGTATAGCATATTTGCTTTAGCGAAGCATAAGCGTTTTTCTGCCATGTTTTCGGCATTTATTTTTTATCTTTTTTGCAACATTCCGCCGTTGCTTTCTCTGCCTTTGTATCAACCACTTTGCCGCAGTTGCAGCACTCGTACAAGCCTTCTGATTCGCTCAGATTCAAGTTCTTATTTTCCGCCCCGCAGTAAGGGCATTTTTTGTTTTCCATTGTTCCACCTCACTCATATATAATACCAAAAAAACAACCTTCGGTCAAGATTTCTTTCGCTTGCACTTACCCTTCCAACGCAGTCAGAACTTCAAGCCATGCGTCTGTCTCGCTGTTCGGCGCAGCCCAAAGGCGCAGGGAAATCACCGCTATCGCCTGTTCTCGCAGCCTGTAATAGTGCCGCGACGATAAATTCAGCCGATATAAAAGTTCGTTATGATTCAGCACATCCGCCGATATGTACGTCAGATAAATGAGCTCGTACAGCCGTTCCCCGTCTTCTGGTTTCTTTTTCAAAACCGTCAGTGCGTCATTGATGCGATCCAATACGAGCCGTGTTTTTTTGACGCTTTCCATACGATTTTCCAATTTCCTGTTACCGAGAGTCATTTCGATATCCAGTTTTTCTATTATCTCGTCCGTACTTTCAAACGGCTTGTCCAATTCCTCCGCAACCGTACTCGGAAAGCATTCCAGCATCCAAGATATCGTGCGATAGTTTTTCAACAGCAATTCGGTGTTATGATAGGCTTTACGCTGTTTCTCTTTAGAAGCAACTCGTGCTTTTTCGTTTGCAATGCACTGATCCGCGATATATCCCCTCTTCAACAGTATGTTCATAACCGTTTCCGCGGAGATGTTTTTATTCTCTTTCATTGTCAAATTCTCCTCCTGATAAATCGAGATCCAAAACCCTGCATGAACCTCGTATTGTTTGAATTTCGATTACCCTGCCTATACAACTACCTTTGCAGTCATACTTACTACAAACCCTACAAGGAGAAATATACGCGCGTATTATATGTGCAAAAAGTGCAACGCGATCTTTTTGAATAGCTTGGCTTTCTTTGAGCAGTATCCGCCCACTGTTATTCGCCGTAAGCTTATTCAAACCGATCCTCTTATCCTTTACGCAACTTTCGGAATAGCCGTTCAGTTTCCTGAACAGCATCTCTATTTCTCCTTGTTCGGGCAGAACGATACTTTTCCCGACAGGATACTCTCTATTGAAAATAAGGCAACCGTAAGAACCGGGAAGGCGGTACAGAGCAAAGACATCCCCGTGCTTCTGAAAAAATCTCCATACCTTTGTCTTTTCCCAGCCCCAACGACGGCCCAGGGTTTCCAAAGTCAGAACGGCTCCGTCGTGCGTGTACTGTACTGCCGGAGCCAAAAAAGAAAACGCATTGCCGCGATCTTCAAATACCGTGTGGCACCAAAGATCCAGCCATGCGTCTGCTTCCTCAAATATGTAATTGCATTGTGAAAGGCGTTCGGTTATATCGCGCGGTAAGCAAAGAAAACCGAACCCCTCCGTCGTATAAACATTACCGCCCATGCACTCTTTGCCGGAACATTTTACTACCCAATCTTTAATCGAATATGTCAGCTTTTTTGTCGTTGAATCTAAACAATATTCTATATACCCGAAACCAGCAAGCGTATCCAAGACGTTCAATGCTTTGGCTCGATTCTTAATTCCGAGAATACTTTTCAATCCGACAATTCCTCCCGACCACATCCCCGGAACGACCTCATTTGTATATCCGCAATAATGCGCTTGTCCTTTGCGGAAAGCGGCGCGGGCGGCAAGCTTTGCCCATGCCCCCATAATCCCCTTTCCCTCGGGCAATCTGCTACGCAACAGCTTTACCCATTCGAATTTCATCGGACAATGCATAATGATTTCTCCTTGTAAAATAAAAAAGCAGCCATCCATGGATAGCTGCAAAAAAATTCCCTATGAAAAAAGAGAAAGCAAATAAGCTTTCTCTTTTTTTCTTTGGCTGCCCCTGACAGACTCGAACTGACGACACTTCGGTTACTTCACTACATCGCTTTCACATTGTAGTCCGGACTTTGTCTTTACCATGAGCTTTCGCTTTTAGGTATCCCGTGTAAAGTCTCTACACATAGAACCTTGC
>CASEWU010000127.1 GCA_949291725.1 uncultured Bacillota bacterium | reverse complement strand
TTGTATCCCGTGTTGTTACAGAACTGACAGCCCTGCGGACGGAAAATACTCGCAGGCTCGCTCAGACCCAGGATCTTCATTTCCGATTCCGTCGTTCTGCCGCGCTTCTTGCAGGCAGGGCACAATCTCTTGACCAGTCGTTGCGCGATCACGCCGACAACGGCATCCGCCACGAGATAATCGGTAACTTTCATGTCTTCCAGACGAATGATCGCGCCCGGTGCGTCATTGGTATGCAGCGTCGAAAACACCAGATGCCCCGTGATCGCGGCGCGCACCGCGATCTCCGCCGTATCCTCGTCTCGGATCTCGCCGACCATGATGATATCCGGGTCCTGACGCAGAATGCTGCGCAGCGCGCTCGCAAACGTCAGATTCGCTTTCGTGTTCACTTGCACCTGGTTGATTCCGTGCATCGTGTATTCCACAGGATCTTCGACCGTGATGACATTCACAGTCGGACGGTTGATCTCTTTCAAAAATGAATACAGTGTGGTCGACTTTCCGCAGCCCGTAGGCCCCGTCAAAAGGACGATCCCGTAAGAATGCGCCAGTATTTTATCGATTACGGCATTTTCATCCGCCGTAAAGCCCAGATCGCTGCGCGTAAAATTGAATGCGCTCTTATCCAGGACACGGATAACAAACTTTTCGCCGTAGACGGTCGGCAATGTGGACACACGGAAATCGTAATCGGTATCGTTGATCGTCATGCTGATACGCCCGTCCTGCGGCAGACGCCTTTCCGCAATCGAAATTCCCGAAAGGATCTTCAGACGCGCACAGATCGCAGGATAACTCTCGATGGGAAATTCTGCGCGGATCTGCAGATCTCCGTCGATACGGTAACGCACTTTGACCGTCTTTTCAAACGGTTCAATGTGTATATCACTCGCACGGAACGGCACCGCTTCTTTGATGATCGAATCCACCAGCCGCACGGACGGATTGTTGATCACGTCCTCATCCTTTTCGATGATTCCCATCGGCAAACCTTTCGCCGAATCCACCAGTTCCTTGTCTTTCGCCCGCTGCAGATCTTCCAGCGCCGTCGCCGTCGACTGCACCGCTACGATCGAATCGATGAAAATATCGATCTGCACCGCCGGTACCAGTATAAAATCCATCGGCCCCACATATACCTGGCTCAGCATCGACATCGCCGAAAAATCCAGGGGACGTGCGATCGCCACCAGCATTTTTCCGCTCTTATCTTTCATCACCGGCACAAATTTATGTTTCCGCAGAAACGCAAAGGTAACATTCTCCAGAAGAGACCTGTCAACCTCCAGCATATCCATTTCACAATACGGGAGACAGAAAAACTCACCCAGCGCCGCCAAAGCCGTTACCTGTGTACAATAGCCTTTCGCGATCATATAATTTTCCACAGGCATATTCAAACGCATGCAGTCCTGATAAATTCCTTTCATCTGCTTGCGCTTGATGATCTTTTTATAAACGTAGTACTGTAAAATTTCGTAATTCAGTTCCATACTTCTCCCCCGTCCGTTACAAAGTGTTCATCATCTGTAAGATAGGCGAATAAACCGTCATAAACAGAACGGCCACCGACGCGCCGATCAGGCACAAAACCACAGGCTGAATAATTCCCGTCAAAGCCGAAATCGAACGCTCGACCTGATTTTCAAAAAACGGCGCCGATCTTCCCAATACCGCCTCCAGCTCGCCCGTGCGCTCACCGACCGATACCATCTGCACCAACATCGTCGGAAACAGTTTATAAGTCTGCAATGCCATCGTCAGCGTCATACCCTGGCGCACGTCTTCCGTTGCACGGTGAAACTGCGTCGCTACATAAGAATTGCCCAGTACCCTGCACGTTTCGTCCATGGCGTCCACAATATCCATCCCGCTGGCAACCAGCAGCGAAAACGCCCGGCAAAACCGCGCCGATACATTGTTCCGCACGATATTCCGCACGATCGGCATATGAAATTTGCATTTATCCCAATAATACCTGCCTTTCGGCGTCCGCAAAAAGACGATCCACAAGATCACAACCGCCAGCAAAACCAATACGATCGTCTTCCAGTGTTCTTGGAAATAAATCCCGAAATCATTCAAAGCTACCATCAGTCCCGGTAATTCCACATCCATCTGCGCCAGCGCGTCTTTAAAAGAAGGAATAATAAAAACAATGATGAGCACGATCACCGCCAGCGCCATAAAGATCAGTACGCACGGATAAGCGAGAGCCGAACGCATCTTCGCACGCATTTTGCCGTCAGCTTCAAAGTAATCCGCGATCGACACGAGCACCGTATCGATCGAACCGGATACTTCGCCGACCCGCACCATGCTTCGGAAAAACGGCGGAAATGCACGCTTGTGCTTTTCCATCGCTTCCGACAAGAGTTTTCCTGCCTTTACGTCCTCATATACCATATCCAGCACCCGGCGCAGATATGCGGTATACGGCTGTCTGCGCAGAACCGCCAGCGAATCTACGATGGACGTGCCGGACGAGATCATGATCGCAAACTGGCGGCAAAACGTAGACAGTTCGTTGACCGAAATCTTTCCGGTCAGGCTGAAAAAAGGATTCGGGGATTTATCGGAATCTACTTTCGCCGAAACAAGATACAGATTCTGCTTCGCGAGCTGTGCCCGAAGATCCTTTTCGTTTTCCGCCAAAAATGTACCCGTAAATTTTTTCCCGTATAAATTGATTGCACTATACTTATATTTTTTCACAAATGTCGCCCCTCCCGACAGGCTCTCACTTCCGAGAGTTAAAAGTTATGATTCTTGTTGTAATGCCCCGCAAACAGGCACCCGTACAGATCCAGGTTCTCTTTGATCTCAGGCACAAACTTTTCCGATGCCGAAAATGGTCTGAATTCGATCCCTTCGCTCTGTTTTTGTTCTTCGTTTGCCTGTTCCAGCAGCGGGTACAACTCTGCCGGCATATTCACTACCACAAAATCCGGCTTGATCATATATTCCGTCAGCTCCGCCTGGCGCGCGTACAGCAAAATCCATTTCATGATGATACGGAAATTTTCGTAACGGATCCCCTGTTCCGTCTCCGGTATCTCACGCATCATAAATTTCGGATACCGTTTGGGCATTTTGCGGTAAACTTTTATTTTTTTCGGCTTGAAAACATTTTCTTCCTCGTTTTCTTTGCCGCTTTCTTCCGCGTCCGAATTGCCGTCCGTCTCCTGCGCAGCAACTTCTGCCGTGCCGTCCGCCAAGCTTTCTTCGTCAATTTCCTCCACCGACAGGCCGCCTTCTTCGGGGATCTCATCTTCCTGCTCGTCTGCGTCCCGGTCCCCCTCTTTCAGGCTGTCCGCAGAAACCGCCAAGCTGTCTTTTGCGTCCGCCGATGCCGCCGCCGTTTCCGCCTGCACCGTTCCCGAATATTCTCCCGCCTGCGACGCATTATCCACCGCATAATCCGCGATCGTCGCGCCTTCGGGTATCACGGACGGATCGGCGTCCACCGACTGCGTCAGCGCTTTCGCCCGCGCGATCTCGCGCGCGTTAATGACCGCGATCTCACCCATCTGATGATCCGTCTGCATATATTCCGATTCCACTTTGTCGCTGCGCAGCAGAGCCGAACCGTGCGGAATCGTCGCAACTCCCTGCGTTTTTCCCTTGCCCGACACGACGATCTCCGTATAATCCGCGTGCATGTCCGCAAAAACAAAACTCTTTCCGCGAAGCCGCGGCGCAAAATTCAACGCACAATCCAGCAGTGCGTTACCGCTGTACGTCGTCATCTTCGGGAATACTTTCACTTCCGTAAGAAGTTTGTAAATCTTGTTGATCAGTTTTTTATCAAAATAGATCGCTCCGTAGATCGTGTACTGCTTATTCTGCAAAAGCACATACTGGTTGATCTTCTTTCCGCGCTGTCTGCCTTCGTAAAGATTGTTCATCTCCGTTTCCAGAGCTTGCTGCACTTTCGCCTTTGCCATATTCGGAAGGTTGAAAGTCTCAAACCCGACCGCCCTGTCCGGCAAAATCACATAAGCCGATAAATTCCGCAGCGACGGCTTACGCTGAAAATATTCTTCCAGCAGTTTTTGAGCTTCCTCAAAAAATTCATCCGAAAATATACAGGTGCTGAAATGAAGATATTCCACTTCCGCCTTGTCCGTCGCCTTTTCCGCATTCATGATTCGGATGTTGCTGTTTTGCATATCAAAGCCGACAAATAATTTCATAATCTTTTCCCTCTGTCTTTTCACGCCCGAAGCGCTACCCGATCCGATTTATTTTCTCACACAAACAACGCCAGATATCCGTCGACAAGCGCATTTCCGAACAGCATCGCCGCAAATACGCCCAGCGCCAGATACGGAGCAAACGCAAATTCTTCCGAACTATTGCCCAGCTCCGCGCGCCCGGAACGGATAAAAATTCTGCGCAATACGATGTCCGCCAACGCCACGGCAATCGCAAAAACGATCGACGCAATCGTCGCTTTCCACCCAAGAAGCAAACCTGCCGATGCCATCAGCTTCACGTCTCCGAATCCCATACCTTCCCGTTTGAACAGTACAAACGACACACAATAGAAAAACAGAAAAAATCCGCCGCCCAGCAACAGCCCGTACAACTTGTCCTGCCAACCCGTCTGGCTATCCGCAAAGATCCCTCCGACGGCAACCAGAAAAAAACAAATCTGCAGGCTGTCAGGTATAAATAAGTTTTCCATATCGATCAGCGACATTGCCAAAAGAAGCGAGATCGCCAATGCACACACCAGTGAAAACCATATGCCTTGGCTGAAATACATCGTAAGCGGGCACATCAGCCATAACACACAATTTGTAAGTTCCACAACGAAATACCGCGGCGAAACAGGCGCTCCGCAATAACGGCATTTTCCCCGCAGAACCAAATACGAAAGCAAAGGTATGTTGTCATACCATGCCAGTTTATGCCCGCAGGTCGTACAGTGCGACGCGGGTTTTGCAAGATTCATGCCGCGCGGCAAACGGTAAATCACAACGTTCAGAAAACTGCCGATGCACAGCCCGAATACCGCAAACAACACACACGCCGTGATATAGTAATACTGCTCCATATTTTTCCCTTTGAATTGCCCTTCGCGGTGCTTTATCCGTTACGGCACCTGTACCGCGGAAATTTCCCCGTAAATATACCGAATGACTGCACCGTCCGATGAAAGCTGCACCGTCAGCGCCACTTTTCCGTTTGTTCCGTGGCGAACGATCAGCGTTTCCGCATCGACGGACGCATCGTCTATCGTAAGATCATGCTTCGCCAGCAAAGCAGAACCGCGCAGTTCTTCGACAGTGCTCTCTCCTCCGATAAAGGAATCTCCCAACGCATCAAGATCGCGCTTATACTCCAAATACTCTTCGTAAGCCTTGCTGTAATTGTTGGTTACCATCGCCAGCGAAAGCAATAACCCCGTGAATGCAATGACGATCACCATCAGAACGATCGCATATTCGATCGTGAATGCACGCGACAATTTTCTTTTCATGCGATCACCCCCGTGTGTTCAACCGGAGACGCCTTTCCGCATTCCGTGCGCACTGTATATGTGTCCTGCCCGATTTCTCCCGCCTGACCGCCGAATTCCAGACGTATCGTAAGTTTCAAATTTCCGTCCGTATAATCATATTGATACACCGCCGCCGACGCCCTATATATTGCCGTAAGACCGTGCGTCAAAGTTCCGCCGTCATCGTACTGCGCCGACAATGTTTCCGACCAGTCTGAAACCGCATTTTCCCGATTAACCGCCGACGGAATGCCGCAACGGAACGCAAACGCAAAATCCTGCGCAAAAAACGTGAAAATTTTTGTCTGACGACTTTGCGCGTCCGTATTCTGCGCCGCAAAACGACCGACGCTGTCCATCACCGACAACGCTTCGTCTGCCGCTGCAGTACATTCCAATGTCTGCGAAGCCTTTGCCTGAACCTGCGCCGCAACCAACGCCGACGCAAGCCCGCCCGCCGACAGCATGATCACCAATGCCATGGTAACGATCACTTCTACCAATGAATAGGCGCGGCTGCGCGCCGAAATTGCTTTCACTCCGCACCCCCTTCCAGTATTTCACAGGCAAACGTTCTGCCCGATACCCGCATATATATCGTAAAACGGAACGAATCTTCCGATCCGCTTCCCGCCGTATAATCAAAATTGTCCGTTTGCTCTTCAATGCGTATCCCCGTATACGTATACGCATTGATACGTACGGACGCCGATCCCGTATTTTCTTCCTGCACTTTGCCGCGGCCGAACTCCTGCGGATAAGTAAACACTGCCGTATTTTCTTTTTCGCCCCTTTCAAAGCGTATCTCATACACGGCATCCGACGCACCCGCTTCCCCCGAAGGCACAGCCTGTACCAAAGCAATTCCGTCCGTCCCCGATGTTATTTCGTAATCCGCACAATCAAATGCGGAAAACCAATAATCCACCTCGGACCGCAACTGAGCCAACGCCGAAACACGATCGCTTTGCTCTTCCGTTTTTGCGCTGAATCCGGAAATATACGTTATGAAGGATATCACTAATCCGGCGACGATCGCAAACAGCGCCATCGCTATGATCAGCTCTACAAGCGTAAAAGCACGGCGGCATTTTGAATAACTTCGAATATTTTTTCGCATTTCTTTTATTCCAAACCGTTTTTTTCTGAAAAAAACAGCGGCAACCCACTCATTTTGTTCGTTTATAACACGCTTTCTTCGCTTTTTTCAGTATTTTGATCATAGTCTGATACTATGAAAAAAGGGAAATCCCGATTGTTTTATCAGACCCCCCTCTTTTTCTCAAATGTCCGGATCGTACAATTGCGGCGATGAAATATTGCACTTTTCCGTATTTGGGGCTGTCCCGCGCTTTCAGCGCGGAACAGCGCCTTATTTATTTTATTCCCTGCTTTCACAGGCTTTGCTCTTTTCGAGCGGGTTATTTATGCAGCAGGATCGATCAACTGATACGCCGTCGTGCCTGTAGAAATAGCTTTCGAAGTAATAGCGTCCCCGATGGTATAAGATGTGCCATTAATCACAACCGTTCCATCTTTCGCAATCTCGCTTGCCTTTATTTCTGTAATCGGTTCAACTTTGAAATTGCCATTTTCAACAAAAAAAACATAGCCATCGTTGACAAACAGAAAATCCTGATCCTCTGCAGGAGTATTTACAATAATGT
>CASEWU010000126.1 GCA_949291725.1 uncultured Bacillota bacterium | reverse complement strand
TTACTTTGCCCGAAATTGCGGATGCTGCGGTACGTGTATTGAAATTCGGCGGGAGGTTTGCTGTTGTCAATCGGGCGGACAGACTGGCTGAAGTAATATTTGCAATGAAATCGCGGGGGATCGAACCGAAAAGATTGCAGTTCGTACGAGGGAAAGAGAATGCGAAACCGTATTTGATTTTATTGGAAGGAACAAAAGGAGCCAAGGAAGGACTGGAGATCCTGCCCGATCACATCAATCAGCGCGGTGCCTGTTTTTAATCGGATTAAAGCGTGAGGCAAAATATGGATGCGTTTGCATGATGAAAGGGTTTCGTATAAAAAAGGAGTTTACGTATGGTCAAATTTGTTGCAACGCCGATCGGAAATCTCGGCGATATATCTTTGCGGGCGCTGGATTCGCTGCGCGAGGCGGATGTGATATTTTGTGAAGATACGCGGCATTCATTAAAGCTTTTAAATTATTATGACATTAAAAAGCCGCTGGTATCCTGCCATAAATTTAACGAGCTGTCGGCGGCGGAAAAGCTGATTGCGATGGCGAAAGAAGGGAAAAATATTGCGGTGGTAACAGATGCCGGTACACCTGTCATATCCGATCCGGGTAATCTGATTATGCAGGCGCTGCGAGACAGCGGAATAGACTACACATTAATTCCCGGTGCTTGTGCTTTTGTTGCTGCTTTGGTATTGTCCGGCTTCCCTGCGGATAAATTTGCTTTTTTGGGATTTTTGCGGGGTAAAACGGCAGAAAAGAAGGCGTATTTGAAAAAATATGCGGCGTTTGAGGGTACGCTCATATTTTACAGTGCGCCGCAGGATGTCGATTCCGATATTTTAATGTTGGCGGATGCGCTTGGAAACAGGGATGCTTGTGCCGTTCGCGAGATCACAAAAATGCATGAAAGTTTGGATTATTTTAAATTGTGCGAAGGGCTTTCGGGAGAAAAAAGAGGGGAATATGTTTTGGTTGTGGCCGGCGCCGCAGCGCGTGAAAATCCTTTAAATGCTTTGACGGAGATCGAGCATATCAATTATTATATGGATCAGGGAATGGATGTAAAGGAAGCGCTGAAAGCTGCGGCAAAGGACCGAGGGGTTTCCAAGAGCGAGCTTTATAAATATACGATCAAGGATCATCCGAAAAAATAGTTGAAATGGAAAACGGAAACGTCTGCGGTGTAAAAGCAGACGTTTCCGTTTTTAATATCGTGTAAATGATTCAATTTGTTCAGAAAGAAAATTTTTAATCGATAGGTACGCGAAATCTTTCTTTTTGGCATGGAACGGTAAAATAAGTAAAGCCGATTTTTTTGAGAGCATGGCTGACCAGATCGTACTTTTCGCCGATTCGTGTTATATCGTGTGCGTCGGAGGCAAAGGAAACAGCTCTGCCGCCCAATTCAAAATAGCGTTCCAGAATATCTGTGTCCGGAATGAAAGGACTGCCGGCGGTCCTGCTGCTTGTGTTCACTTCCAAAATTTTGTTTTTTGCTATGATGCGTTTGAGAATTTCATCCAGAACATCTGAAAAGTCGGAATAGTGCAGCTTTGGGTCCGGATAAATTGCATTGCGTGAGCAGTAGCCGATGTGTGCAACAATATCATAATCATAAACAGCATCCAGGCTTTCCAAAACCCGATACAGGTATGCGTTGTATGCAAGTGCTTTGCTTCGTCCGTAACAGAAGTGCGGAAAGTAACAGTCTGCACCAAGACAGACGTGAACGCTGTTTATGACATAATCAGGCTTAAATTTATTCTCCGTATCCATATAACGTTCCTGTGTGCGGGAATCGTGATCAAAACCAAATTCAGCTCCGGCAAGTAAACGAATTTGGGGGGCATATTCTTTTTGTAAAGCACGAATGCATGTAAAATATTTTTTTTCTTCAATCGGAGGGACGGGCTTATCGTCTATGGTCAGCTTCAGGCGGTCATAATCATAATTAAAATGCTCTGAAATTCCGTAAAATGCGAGTTTCATTCGGATTGCCTGTTCGATCATTTCTTTTATATCGCTGATGCCGTCGGCTGAAAAAGTTGTATGAGTATGAATATCTGTCTTAATCATGGAAAACTCCTAAAATTCAATTCAATCATAAGTCTTTTATACTAAAATGTCAAGTGCTTAAATGCATTCGGTCAACTTTATTTGTGTATCAAAAAAGCCTGTATTTCTTTATAAATAAACAAGCCTTCCGGCATAAAGTCGGAAGGCTTTCAAGAACTGTTTTATGAATTTGCACCGATTTGATAAATGTTCATTTTAATATTGGAATAGTTGAACGTACCGTCTTGCGATACCAATTGTACAGTCGCGGGAGTTGTTGTTACTTGGAAAATTGCAGATATGGTTTGCTGATTTGTATCGGAAGAAGAGTTAAAGATGGATTGGGCATCCGCACCGGCAATATTGCTTCCGTTTAATTGCATTTGAAGCAGGTTTGTTGTCGGGAAAGTTGCTCCTGTCCCGGGTGAGGCAGTTCCTGTATAAGTGGCTGCATAAATTCCTGGTTGATTGATTGTAAAGGTCGTTGTGCCGTCTGTATGCGTAATTGCAGTACCATTTTGCGAAGAGGTCTTGTCAAATTCAACAGCTGATCCCTCTTGTACCTGGGTGGCGGGTGTGGAATATGCGCTGATTGCTTGCGCTATCGGCGCTGATCCCGTTGCCCCGGTAGCTCCGGTAGCCCCTGTAGCGCCCGTTGCTCCCGTGGGACCAGTCGGGCCAGTAGCGCCCGTTGCTCCCGTGGGTCCTTTCGGACCAGTGGCGCCCGTTACTCCCGTGGGTCCTGTCGGACCAGTAGCGCCCGTTACTCCCGTGGGTCCTGTCGGACCAGTAGCGCCCGTTTCACCTGTAGGACCGGTTGGACCTTGAGGGATTACGAAGTCTAGAATAGCAGCCTGAGGCGTACCGGTATTTGTAACGGAAGCATCTGAACCGGGGGAGGAGGTAGACACGGTACCGACAGACAGGGTTGCTGCTTCACCGTCCGATCCCGTGGGACCTGTCGGGCCAGTAGCGCCCGTTGCTCCCGTGGGACCAGTCGGGCCAGTAGCGCCTGTTATTCCCGTGGGTCCTGTCAGACCTTTAGCGCCCGTTTCACCTGTGGGACCAGTCGGGCCTGTAGCGCCTGTTGCACCCGTGGAACCGGTTTGGCCGGCTGGGCCTTGCGGACCGGTAGGACCTTGTGGGCCCATGGTGCCTCGAATAAGGATCATTTGGTTTGCATTGCAGCAATCGCAACAGCAATTTGAGCATCCGCAAAATTCACATTTGTAAAAATCGTTCATTTATTTTCTCCATTATTATGAAACAGTGATTGAAAGTAAAGCTTATTATGCAAATAACTTTTATCGAGAGGTTTGAACGACCCGGCTCGTTCGTTGAATTCATAAGCTTTTTGGTGATTGCCGAGATGATCATAGCAAACGCAGAGCCAAATACAGGGAAGGAATCCGGAACAATCCGGGCAGACAAAGCCTTGGTAATCAGATGATTGATTTATAGCCAATTTAAACCAAAAAACGGCTTGACTCCAATTTTTTTCTTCCACAAAAAGAAGCCCCAGGTCGCAACAGATTTCCGGGCGTGGGGGAGCAAAGTCAAAGCTTCTCAAAAGTGCAGAGAGGCGTTTGTTTCGGTTTCCGAGTTTCTGAAAGCAAAATGCGAGAGAGCGGCATGCGCCGATTTTATCTTCGGCCCAACCGTTGCCGAGCAAAAAAACTTCGAAAACGGAGGCAGCTGTATCGTACAGCCCGCTGTCTGACAGCTCCCGTGCAAAGTAATATTTTTGCCGCTCGTCCGGTATCATACCGTGGGCGAACGAATGGGCGAAGATAAAAAGGTTTCTGCCGCGTCGTTCATTGTGGCTGCGCAGATGGGTGATCGATATATCGTCGCAACGCTGGGAATTTGAATTGATGCCTATGGTTTCGTGAACAGGGCCGTGCCAGAGAAAGTTTGCGCTTCTGCGGACGATACGTTCTCTGAAGAAGAAAGAAGTAGCGTTTCCGTACTCATCAAAAGCGGCGTCGTAGCGCAAAAAATAGGTATCGACGGTACCGTCCAAAGATTTTTTGAGGTTTAGCAATTTTTTTTGGTTTTCTTCGGTAATGATGTCGTCGGCGTCCAGCCAAAGGATATAATCGGCAGCAGAGAGTGAAAAAGAAAAGTTTCTTGCTGCAGAGAAATCGAAATTCCAAGGAAACGAGTAAACTTTTGCTCCAAAACTGAGTGCAATATTCATCGTATTATCACTGGAACCTGTGTCGACGATAATGAATTCGTCGCAGATTTTTTGGGCGGATTGAAGGCACCGTCCGAGTACTTCTTCTTCGTTTTTCACGATCATGCATAGACCAAGCGTCATGGTGGGACCTCTTTTGTACAGATAAAAAATTAACCTGTGTTATTATCATACGGAAAATTTTTCAGGAATGTGCAAAAACTCTTTGCTTTTTCTGAAAATTTTGGTATAATAAATAAGTGAAATGTATCCGTAGCTCAGTTGGATAGAGCGTAGGACTCCGACTCCTAAGGTCGCAGGTTCGACTCCTGTCGGGTACACCATGTGGTACACTTATTGCAATCCGAATCCTAGTGGTTGGATAGCAATAGGTGTTTTAATTTTGCGATAAAATTTTTAAATAAAATATCTATCACCATGAATGGATAAGATAGCATTTATATCAACGAAAGCAAAAACGAAGAAAAGGGCACATTTAGCGCCCTTTTCTTCGTTTTTTAATATTCTTTTGTTATGTGTATGAGGGTCGTTGTTTACGTTTTTTTTGCGCCTTTAAAATGGATAGGGGAGACGAAAGGGAAGAAGCGCGGATAAGATAAAATAGATGTTTTAGGCATTTAAGTCAAAGGCTTAGGAATGTATGAATATCAAACCCGATGGAAGTAATAAGTTTGTCTTTTATGGGCTTTTTAAAAAAATGCCGTTATGATAAGATTTTCTGTTTTTAATTCGAAGCTATAAACGGTGGCAGATGGATTTTGGGAATGG
>CASEWU010000125.1 GCA_949291725.1 uncultured Bacillota bacterium | reverse complement strand
CCTCCTTAGAAAAGAAATCGTCCGTATAGATCGGGAAATTTCCGTAATCGATCCGCCCGGCGTCCGTGCGGATGGCGTAATTGCCGATGAGCAGCGGCGTCGGCGCGGAGTATATCCAATACAGCTGCGCATACGCTTCCAGAGCGTCGAACAGATTGACTTCGCCGAGCGCCGCGTTATACGTCATGCCGTTCTGCGGGTCGTAGCCGAACAGGAAATCCGAGTAAAGGTAGCCGTATTTCTCCCGCAGCATCTTGCGGGCGCGCTTTCTCTCCCTGCCGCCGTGCAGCTCGTAATGGCAGCGCCTTAAAATCCCGAAGAACTTCCGCACCTTCGCCAGCGTCGGGAAATGCCCCGCTGCCGTGCCCGATTCCACGAACTTTTCGAGCAATATCCACGGAAAGAGCGGAAACTGCATATCCCGCGCCTTTAACTTCTCTTTCGCCGCCTCCCGGAAGATCGCTTCCTGGGAGAGCGCCATATCCGTGATCATCGTCGTCTTTTTCGCCCGCTGTTTGCCCACGATAAACAGTGCGCCCGGATGCTCGTCTAAAAATGCCCTGTCCCGCGCTTCGTACCCGCGCAGCCGCCGCGTGCCGATGCCCTTGCGTATTCCGTCGAAGATCGTAAGTCCTATGAGCGCCCACGCCCACCAGGGCAGAAACCCGACCGCCACCGTCAGGTCCATCGCCAGCTTGGCGATCTGCGTATAGATGTGCAGCACGTCCAGGCTGATCGCGAAATAGAATACCCAGGCGAGAAACTCCACGAAAATCGTCACCGCATTCAGGTTATACGCCCAGATCAGGGCGGCTGCCCAAAGATACCCCCGGCGGGCGCCGAGAAATGCCGCATAGCTTTTGCAGAAGGCTTTGCACCTTCCCCACGTCGCCCCTTCGATTTTTTTGTACAACCGCAGCGGCTTGGTGTCGGCGGCATAATCGTTGTTGGGCGTCTGGTAAGCGTTGCGGATCAACAGATACACCAGCAGGACGGCGGGCAGGAGCAACAGCAGAATTTTCGCGCCCCGCGACAGCGCGCGGGCAAGCCCCGCAAAAAACGCCGCCGCGTTCTCTTCGGATATGAGCGCTTTGCCGTAGGCCTGTAAACCCGCCCGGAACTCCTCCGGGTCGAAGGGAAGCACCTCCACCGCGTTGTCCGGGATCTCCCCCACCGTCGGCGCAATCGTCCCTTCAAAGCCCAGAAGCTCCGTGAAGTAATAAGCGACGGAAAGCCCGAAATCCTTAAACGCCTGCACCGTCCGGAAGAACACCGGGCGGAAATAAAATACCGAGAACAGCAGCGAGATAAGCAGCGCCGCCCCGCTCACGATATGGAAAACTATCCGGCTGTCTGGCCGCCTGCCGCGCTTTTTGTCCCCTTTTCCCGCCATGTCAGAATACCCGCCTGAACGTACTCACCAGATACAGCACCGCCAATATGATGACGATATACAGCGCGATCCGCATTATCAGTTTCAGAATCTTCCACATTTTTCGCCCTAACCTGTTGACTTTTTACGTTTTTTCGGGTATAATAATAGTGCAATCGAAAGATTGGCAATGAGCAAGCAAGTTGGCGGATCTCAACCGCGTGGCTTGCTCATTTTTTTTGCCTCTTTTTCCGGTGCTTCTTATAATTTCGGATTTTGGCTTTTACATTGCCCATATCTTCTTTGGAAAACTCATAATTTTTCATTGGCTTTCCATATGAGCGCTTTTTACCGGAAACAATACCATTTCGGACATATGCCTTTTCGGTCTTTCCTCTTTGAGGATTCTCTTTCAAAGGCATATTCTTTTTTTCAAATGTTTTTGCCTCATGCGTCAATCCCAAGGAATTATATTTACCGTTCAATTCCTCAAAAACATACTGTTTATGTCCGTTATCGAAATTAAAGCGAAATTCATCCCTTGCCGGACTGCTGTCCCGTTTTAATTTTTTTAACCGGTTTTGCAGCGCGGCGATCATCCGTTCCAGCAGCGCTATTTTTTCCTTTTTGGTCTTTGCCGTCTGAACGGTATTTTTCGCCGGTTTTGCATTTACGGATTTATTTTTTCCCGCCGCTTTATTCGCGGCGGGCTTTTTCTTTCTCGCCTTGTTCATTTCTT
>CASEWU010000124.1 GCA_949291725.1 uncultured Bacillota bacterium | reverse complement strand
GTGCGGCGACAGGATGCCGCCTGCATTTGGTGCGTCCGCTTGGTTTTGAGGTATCGGATAAATATCTGAAACGCGCCGGGTTGGATTACTGGCATTTTGTGGACATCACCTATTATGACAGCGTGGACGAACTGTTCGAAAAAAATCCGGACGGGAGATTTTATTTTTTTTCGACCAAAGCGGCAAAGACACACAGCGATGTGCAGTACAGGGAAGGTGATTTTCTGGTTTTCGGCAAAGAAACGAAAGGCCTGCCCGAGCCGTTGCTCGCGGCGCATTATAAAAATGCGGTACGAATTCCCATGATCGGAGAAATACGATCGCTGAATCTTTCCAATTCTGTGGCGATCGCAGTTTACGAAGCCTGGCGCCAGACGGGATACGCGCAGGGGAATTTTTGCGGCAGGCTCAGGAGCGTTGAGCCGAAAGAATGACGGCTCAAAACGGACAAATTTAAAGACGGACTGCTGGCGAGGTATGAAAAATTACCAAAACAGCACGGGTTGTAATACGCGGAAATCCTTGGGAAGAACTGTTTGTGCGGCCCGGGCAATTCCTTGACAAGATTGCAAAAAAAGTATATCATATTGTATGGAATAAAAATCCAAAGGAGATAACGCAATGAACAAGAAATCTGTTACGGATGTTGACGTTAAAGGCAAAAGGGTTCTCGTCCGCTGTGATTTCAACGTCCCGATGAAGGATGGTAAGATCACCGACGAAAACAGGATCATGGGTGCTCTGCCGACCATTAAATATCTGATGGAGCAGGGGGCGAAAGTGGTGCTTTGCTCGCATATGGGCAAACCTCACAATGTTCTCGACGAAAAAGTGAAGCTCAATAAAAAAGAGAAGAAAGCTGTCGAAGCGCTGCCTGAATCGGAACGTGCGGCTGCGACGGAAGAGTACATCGCAAAAGCCAAGAAGAACGACCCTGTGAAGCTGACGCTCAGACCCGTAGCGGAAAGATTGAATCAGCTTCTTGACAATAAAGTTACGTTTGCGACGGACGTGATCGGTCCCGATGCGGAAAAGAAAGTGGCTGCGCTCAAACCGGGCGAATGCGTGCTTTTGGAAAACCTGCGTTTCTATGCAGGGGAAGAGGGCAGAGATCTTGAATTCTGCAAGAAACTTGCTTCCTACTGCGATATCTATGTAAACGATGCATTCGGTACGGCGCACCGTTCTCACGCTTCTACGGCGGCGATCGTGGAATACGGTCTGGTAAAGACGGCAGTCTGCGGCTTTTTGATTCAGAAAGAGCTGGAAGTCATGGCAGACAGTTTGGATCATCCGGTACATCCGTTTGTGGCAGTACTGGGCGGAGCGAAAGTTGCGGACAAGCTGAACGTGATTGCGAACCTTTTGAACAAATGCGATACGCTGATCATCGGCGGCGGCATGGCTTACACGTTTGTGAAGGCGCAGGGATACGAAATCGGCAAGTCGTTGGTGGACGATGAGAAGATCGGATACTGCAAGGACATGATGGCGAAAGCGAAGGAACTGGGCAAGAAGCTGCTTCTGCCCGTAGATGCGGTGATCGCCAAAGAATTCCCGAACCCGATCGACGCTCCGATCGAAGTAAAGACGGTAGACATCGACAAGATCCCTGCAGATATGGAAGCGTTGGATATCGGTGAAGCCACACAGAAACTCTTTGCGGATGCGATCAAGGGCGCGAAGACGGTTGTCTGGAACGGCCCGATGGGTGTGTTTGAAAACCCGATCCTTGCCAAAGGTACGATTGCGGTTGCCAAGGCGATGGCAGATGCGAAGAGTGCTACGACGATCATCGGCGGCGGCGACAGTGCGGCGGCGGTACAGCAGCTCGGCTTTGCGGATAAGATGACGCATATTTCGACGGGCGGCGGCGCTTCTTTGGAATTGATGGAAGGAAAAGTTCTTCCCGGTATCGCGTGCCTGAACGATAAAGACTAAAAGACAGAATTTATGCGGAAAACCGTGATCGGTTTTCCGCAATT
>CASEWU010000123.1 GCA_949291725.1 uncultured Bacillota bacterium | reverse complement strand
TAATATCCTCCGATTGTGTTTCTTTTTTCTGACTGGCAGGTCAGTTCTTATTTTACACAATCGGAGTCTTTTTTTCAAGACTCATCGGTAAACCTCTTTTCAACCACGCGACTATCGCGTGGTTTTCGTTATACAAAAAAAACACCCGTCTTTACACGGGTGTTTTTTATCATCATTTTTTGTTTGTTTCGTCCGTTTTTTCACGACTTTCCTGCAGAAGATCTCTTATCTGTGCCAAAAGCGATTCCACCGTTTCCGTAGGCGCCTGCGATTGTGCCGCCTGTGCTTCTGCTGCCTGCACCGCTGCTTCTGCAGCAGATTCAGCCGCTTCCTGCGCTTTTTCTGCCGTTTCCGATTCCTTTTTCATCAAACGATTGCGAAATTCCTCTGCAGTCTCGCGCATCCTTTTCTGCGCATTCCGCACAATGCGCAGAACCGTGAAAATCACAAACGCGTCAATCAAAAAAGTCAGAATCGCCATGATCAGGTTTCCGTAATTGAGCGTGATCGCCTGCGTGATCACTTCTCCAGCTTCATTGACTTCTTCCGGGCGCAGAACCACCATCAGTTCACTGAAATTGCCCCCCACAAGCAAAGCGATCAGCGGCTTGATCACATCGTTCACAAGGCTGTTCACAATTGCCGTAAATGCAGCGCCGACAACGACCGCAACCGCCAGATCTACTATGTTGCCGCGCGAAATAAACGCTTTAAAATCCTTCCAAAATGTGCTCTTTTTCCTCTCTTTTTTGCTCATGACTCTTTCTCCTATGTAAATTCCTGAATATGCTCCGCTATAAATTTGCAGACAGCATCTTCCTCCGAAAATCCGATCACACCGCTCGCCATTTCTTTTAATTCCTGCGTTGCATTCCGTACCGCATAGCTTTGGTCTGCCATTGAAAACAAAGACCTGTCGTTGTTTCCGTCCCCGAAACAAACAACGCGTTCCGCCCCGAGTATATCCTTGAGCTTCTTCGCCGCATCGCCTTTCGACGTCCCTGCCGGCATGATTTCACACCAATAATCCGTCTGGTACGTCTCCTGCTCATATATGCATCGGATATCCAGACTATGCTCCACCATATCATGCAACTCATCCAGATCATCCTTTTTCCCGATGCAGGTAAAATAAAATATATCGTCATCTCGCAATTCTTCACGCCTTTGAATCGGATGAAGCCGTGCGTCCCCCCTTCTGCGTTCCAAATATCGCTTTACTCCGTCCGTTTCCTTCCCTTCGATCCACGACACATGTTCTTTGTCGCCGCTGAAAGAATACGCCAGAGGCCATACATCAAACCGCGCAAACAGCTCCTTCAAATACGCCAACTGACCTTTGTTAAAATGATGATTGTATAATTTTTTATGCGTCGAAGGTTCCATGATCAGCGCACCGTTATAGAGGATCACCGGCAGATTCTGCCTTAATCCCCAGCATGCCTTTGCCGCCGAATTGAGCGAGCGCGCCGTCGCGTATGTAAAACACAACCCGCGTTCATCGATCATGGCATTCAGATGCTCCAGACTATAATCGGATATTTTTTCTTTTGCCGTCAGAAGAGTTCCGTCCAAGTCGGAAATAATCAGTGTCTTCAATTTTACGCACCCTTCCATTTTCGTTCCAACACAGTATACCACAACCCTTTTCTTTTTTCAACAATTTTTATGCGACAGGCTTTTCTGCCTGCATTCCGATGCCGCGCTCCGGGACCAACAACCACAAAAATATCTCTTTTCCCTGTCTTTTCAGCGCCGCTTTACAAAACACAGTCAATATTAAAAAATGCAGTGCCGCACCCTACTATAGTATGGGGCACTGCATTTTTATGATCATTTTCTATCCGAGAAGTGTCTCGATAATCTTTTCCCTGTATTCCGATACGGCGCCGTACGCACGCGGCACATTGCCTTCCGCTGTAATATCCGCCGCGATCTTACCCTTTTTCAGTACGATCGCACGATGCGAAAGCATATACGCTTCCTCTGCGTCATGCGTTACAAATACGGCCGTCCGATGATCCTCTTCCCAAAGTTTGCAAAATACATTGATCAGACGGATCTTCAATCCCGTGTCCAACGACGAAAAAGGTTCATCCATCAGAATCAATTCGGAAGGATAGGCAAAAGCACGCGCTATCGAAACTCTCTGCGCCTGCCCGCCCGAAAGTTCCGCGGGGTATGCATCCGCTTTCTCCGCAAGCTCCACTTTTTCCAAAATATCCATGATCGCGGTCCGATCGGCCCTCTTTCCCAAAACATAGCGTATATTTTCGTATACCGTCAGATTCGGGAGCAGCCTCTCTTCCTGAAATATATAAGATATCCGCTCGGGAACATTGCGAATGTTCCCTTCGTACGGAATCAGCGACGCAAGCATATTCAGCAATGTCGTTTTGCCGCATCCGCTTTCTCCCAAAAGACAGGTGATCTTCCCGCTTTCCACTTCCAGCGAAAAATTTTCGTAAACCTGCGTCTGCGCATATTTCTTGCAAATATTTTCAAAGCAAATATTCTTTACTTCCATCGGATCACCGCCTTAGCAACCAATCGGATCGCCCATTCGCACAAAACTGAGAGAAGCACCGCCGCAATCGTGAGCGCAAACAGCTCCTGCGTTTCCAAAAGCGCCTGCGAAAAATTCATCATACTCC
>CASEWU010000122.1 GCA_949291725.1 uncultured Bacillota bacterium | reverse complement strand
CTTTTATAGTTTGTTTTCAATAGCCGCTTTCAAAAACCGAAAGGCGCCGTGTTTGTCAGAAGATAAGCCGAGCGGCACGGTATCGGTGAGGCAAAATGGAAATAGGATGTTATTAATAAACGCATCAAATGATATTTAAAAACAATAATTTTAAAAAATTTTCAAAAATGGTATTGACAAACAAAAAAACTATGCTATAATGAATTTACAAAAACGACCGAAGCCATCGAATAGGGGTTGGCAAGACGGGGAAAAGAAGTTTGTGCTTGCAGGAACGGAAGGAACGGAAACGCGTGCGGGAAGATTTTTTCTGGCAAAACTGCGCAGGGTTTTCTTTTGAAAGAGAGGAAGCTGGCCGGAAAAGAGCGGAGCGGATGTGCGGAAGAAACGGAAGGAAATGCGGGCAAAAGCGGAAAAGATCCGCCGTGCACATGCGGGCATGATCGATCTGCAGACGCCGAAGCGCCGTAAGGCAGGGAGGCGGATGATGTTTGCGTGGAACCGAAAGGGAGGCTGGGTTGTCATATCGTGGTTTTTACAAAAATAAACTCCGAAAGCCTTTCAGGCTTTGCCGTGGCGTTCAGGGCAAATTTGTGTAATATATCTATCGAATAGAGCACAAAAAAAGTCGATAAGCCCGAAAATAACGGTTTCGAGTTGATTAAGGGGAGAAAATGACGGATCGGTAAAGGAAAAGAAAATTTCCGATGGAACCTGGATTTAACCGACAAGATGTCGCAAAATGGTTAAAAAGAGTAAGTGGGTTTGTTGTCGGATAACTTTTCGGAATACCCGATGGTAAATCGTAAAAATCACAGAAAAAGGGGCGGCGCTCGTGTCTGAGCGCCGCCTTGGTTTACGATAAAAATTTTTTCAAAAAAGTTAACCATATCGGCGGCCGTTTCGGTGAAAAAGAAAACGCCCGTGGGCGCAAAACTTTTGCGCGCACGGGCGTTTTTTTATTTTCAACGCAAGAAAGTAAAACCTAAAAAACTGTGCGGAGTTCCCAAAAAGCATACGCATTTCTTATTATGAAAAGATCACGGCACGCCATTTTTTCGGCGACGGCAGAGTGGGCGTCGGCAGCAAGTCCTCTGTTTTGGGCTTTAAAAGGCAATACGTAGTGAAATTTTTGCAGAATTTGTGTAACAGTTTTTGTAAAAAACGGCAAATGTATGGCATTTGCGGTATGTGAATTCTGAGTATAGAGGAATATGTTGGCTGATTGAAAGGCGCGATTTCCCGTTAAACAGCACATTTGTGTGAATTAATCAAAATTTTGGAAGACAATATGTAGAAATCTGAAAATTTATGTTAAGAATAAACGAAAAGCGTGAACGTAAGATTGATAAGATCTTTGCTTGACAAAATTTATGAAAGTGCATATACTTTTCCTGCAAAAAATAGGAGGTAGATCATGAAAAAATTTTTTGGGGTATTGCTTGCATTGGTATTGGCATTCAGCTGTGTAACGTTGGTCGCTTGCGTGGATAAAAAAGAAGAAACGCCGAGCGAAGATGTAGCGGTAGCGGTTGTAACTTTGAATAAAGACAAGGCGGTATTGGAAGCGGGCGGAACGCTGGAACTGACGGCGACGGTGTCGCCTGACAACGCGACGGACAAGACGGTAACGTGGAGCACCTCGGCGGAAGCGGTAGCGACGGTAGAAAACGGTAAAGTTACGGCAGTGTCGGCAGGAACGGCGACGATCACGGCGAAAGCGGGCGACAAGAGTGCGTCCTGCGAAGTTACGGTCATTGATTATACGGCGGCGACGCTCGGAGAATGGCAGGCAGATCGCACAGAGCCGAAAGCATGGACTGTTTCGGACGGAAAGATTACGCTAACGACCAGCCAGTCGCCGAACAACAACTGGTACAGCTGGCAGGGCAGAAAGGCGGCTGTAGAGATGGAAGCGGTTTCCGAGTGGAAAGTGGAGACGACGTTTGAATTGACGGCCGACGTGCTCGCGCGCGACGGCGTACGTACTTCGGTATGGCTGAACGTTCAGGATGCAGAGGGAAACACGCTGGACTGGGCGATCGCGCAGTATTTTTGCGATATAAAGGCGGACGAACAGTCGGCGCTCGTGCAGAACTGGCAGTGGTGGGATTCCAATTATAAGGACGATCAGGGTCAGACGGTCGGCAAATTCAACA
Source organism: uncultured Bacillota bacterium (assembly GCA_949291725.1). Taxonomy (GTDB): domain Bacteria; phylum Bacillota; class Clostridia; order Christensenellales; family Borkfalkiaceae; genus Borkfalkia. The sequence continues at coordinate 2,436 of CASEWU010000122.1, read as the reverse complement.
ATGCCGAGGATCTGACTCCTTCCGAAGGTACGCATGCGCTTGCCATTGCGTTTGCCGCAGGAAAGATCACTGTTTCCATCGATAATCAGGAAATAGCTTCTTACGAGCTCAAAAACGGGCAGGGCCAAATCGTTACGGAATGCAAACCTGCGGAAGTTATTCTGCAATCTTACAGTTACGGCGAAGAATATACGGTGGTATTCGGAATTCCTGTGGTTAAATATCTTGCAGACTGATCAGAAAAGAAACGAATTTATGTAGTCGACGGGTCCGGCAAAGCGAATTTTTCGCTCTGCCGGACTTTTTTATGAACATGTAAAAGAGGCGGGCTGGAATAATTTTTTTAGAATGGGATATAAGCGGATATATTCCGGATTTCGGAATGCAAAATTCGCCGCGGCAACAGCGGTTATAAGCGGATTCAGTTGCCAAAGGCGCGGAAATTTTATATAATGGTTTTAACAAAACGCAAAGGCAGGAAGTATGCGGGATAAGATCATCGAAGTGGAAAATCTGGAGAAAAGGTATGGGGCAGTGCAGGCGGTGCGCGGCATTTCGTTTGAAGTCGAGCGGGGCACGCTGTTTTCTTTTTTAGGAGTAAACGGAGCGGGAAAAAGCACTACGATCAATATTTTGTGTTCGATCCTCAAAAAGGATGCGGGGAAAGTGCGCGTTTGCGGATTTGATCTGGATACGCAGTCGGAGAAGATCAAGCCGCGCGTGGGAGTCGTTTTTCAAGGCAGTGTGCTGGACGATCTTCTGACGGTGCGGGAAAATCTGACGGTTCGGGCGAGCTATTACGGATTGCGCAAAGCGGCGTGGAGAGAGCGGATCAAAGAATTGAGCGGGCTTTTGCATTTGGACGATTTGCTGGATCGGCCGTACGGGAAGTTATCGGGCGGGCAGCGTCGGCGAGCGGACATTGCGCGCGGACTTTTGAACAGGCCGGAACTGCTTGTTTTGGACGAGCCGACAACGGGGCTGGATCCGCAGACGCGCAAAACGGTATGGGAGATCGTGCAAAAACTGCAGAAAGAAGAGGGCATGACGGTGTTTTTGACGACGCATTACATGGAAGAAGCGGACGCATCCGATCGGGTGGTGATTTTGGACGGAGGCAGCATTGCGGCGGACGGGACGCCGGTCGATTTGAAAAACAGGTATTCGCAGAACACGCTGTATGTGTACGGGGACAGTGCGGCGCTCATGAAAGAGCTTGCAAAGCGCAAAGTGAGAGCGGAAGCAACGAAAAACGGAGTACGGGTGCTCTGTACCGATGCGGGGCAGGCAAAGAGATTTTTGGAAAAGAACGGAGATCTTTGCGATGATTTTGAATTTGTCAAGGGAAATATGGACGACGTGTTTTTGTCGGTAACGGGCAAGCGCGCGGAAGGGGGTGCGTACTGATGCTGCATATGGTTTATTGTCAGACGCTTCGGAACCTGAAAATATTTTTAAAGGACAAGGCGAATATTTTCTTTGCCTTATTGGCGCCGCTGATTGTGCTGGGGCTTTACATCTTGTTTTTAGGCAGGATGCAGACGGACGGATTACTGTCGGCATTGCAGGGAATGGGAATAACGGGCGGCGACAAAGAGATCCGCTCGTTTGCGGATTGCTGGATGCTTTCGGGGGTGATGGCGAGCGCGTGTATTACGGTGCCGCTGTGTGCCTGCGGCGTGATGGTGCAGGACAGAAACCGCGGGATCCGCGCAGATCTGGCAGCGTCGCCTGTCCCCGGTTGGATGGCTCCGGTCGCTTACTTCTTTTCGGTGGTTGCGGCGGGGCTTGTGATCGGGCTTGCCGTTCTGGCGATCTGTCTTGTATGGCTTGCGGCGACGGGAAGCTGGTTTTTGAGCGGTGTCGATATACTCGTATTGCTCGGAACGCTTGTTTTGTCTGTGCTTTCATCGTCCACTCTGCTCGTGTTTGTTGTCGGCTTTTTGCGCACGGAAGGCGCGTTTACGGGCCTGAACGTCATTCTCGGCACGGTCATCGGGTTTCTGATCGGTGCGTATATGCCCCTTTCGATGTTTCCGACGGGCGTGCAGTATGTTACGCTGTTTGTGCCGGGCAGTTATTCGGCGGGCATATTCCGAAATTGTTTTATGAGCGGCGCCTTAGACAATATTGCGCAGAACATTTCTCCCGCTTTTGCGGACGCACTTTTTGAACAATATGCCTTGAAGCTCAACTTTTTCGGGTGCGAAATGCCTGCCTGGGTCATGGCGATCGTGCTCGGGGGAACCGTTCTTCTCTTTGCGGCCGCGAACTTTCTTGCTGCAAAATGCAGGAAAAATATCTGACGAAAAAATATCCGCAAAATATCCGCAGAAATTTTTCGTTGCTTGCCGTGATTGTACAAATTGTTTGCTTTGCGAACCTTGTTTTGCAGGATATTTAAATGAAAAGCCGGGCGGACTTGCCAGTGCAAGT
>CASEWU010000121.1 GCA_949291725.1 uncultured Bacillota bacterium | reverse complement strand
CAACTTGCAATCAGAATAAATTTTATCTTTATAAAAATTCTTATATTCAAGCACATTCTCTCATCTTTCTTCTTCCGCCGAATACCCGTAATGCTTGGAGCCATCCGCAATTACTTTTACATCGCGGTACTGCAACCGAAATTTTTCGATAATATAGGCGATAATCTCGTCCGTTACTATATCCGGATTGAGAAATATTTTTGCCTTGCACTTCTCTTTGATCTCCACCCTGCCCCGCGGATAATAATTATAAGGTTTGCCACGGCGGAGTTCAGCGGGAACATACGTTTCCCACGTCCTTTTGTGAGTGTAGTTATCGCCGTGCTTGGAGTTGAGCGGCGGTATAGACGTGATCGGACAGGGCACACCTACGGGGTCGACAGGAATACGAAACAGATACGGCTCATTGTTCTGTAAATTTTTACGATCGACGAGCCAAAAGATACCCTTCTTTTCACTTTGTTCGTCGCACTCCTTTGCCCAAGTATAATCGGGATTGACCGCGATCTTTTTGCGATAACTTCTGCGGCAGGAATGCAGCGAAGCATTCGGCCCGCCGCCCGTATAGGGATGCGCCTCCTGAAAGGCGTTGTCCTCCCCCCCCCCGCAAAATGGACAGATCTCATACGAATCATATTCCTGAAACACCGTCCTGCCACACACAGGGCAAGGATGTCCGTCGATAGTTTGTTCCATTTCTGACCTCATGGGATTGGTTTTTCTTTATTATACGATAAAGGACGCACCAAAATCGGTACATCCTTTATCATGTAAACTAAATTTTCACTGTTCTTCTTGTAAAAACCCTTTTAACAACTTTGAAGAAGACGGGTTACGCAATTTTCTGAGCGACGCAGCCATGTGCATATAAGTTTCATACGGATCCGCGCTTTGCTCCTCGGCTATTTCGGCGAGTGATTTCCCGTCCCTGTAAACTTTGAAAAGTACAGTTTTCTCTTCATCGGTCAATCGCAATTCAATGATTTCACTTAACGTTTTTTCAAGTTCCGCTCTCTTTTGCGCATTTCCCGTATTTTCGGCTTCCCTTCCGAAAATACTTTTCAAAAGATTATACGGATACGTTCCGCCTACTTTCCTTGCATAAATTTCTTCCATTTCCATATCAAAGATCTCCTTGATTTTTAATTATATTTTTGCCTTGCCGCTTCTATATTCGCCGCAATGCGCGAGCGTTTACGACTCAAACGGTTTCGCCTTTTGCAGGTCAATAAAAAGTTCTGCCGAGAGATCGTCTTGTCCGAACGCATCGACGATATGAAGATAATAATTCTGTTCTTCCTTCATAGAAAACATATTTGTCTCCAGCACGGGGTCACACCCGTTACAGGGGCCCTCCTCCTCTCCATACATTTTAAGCACGCCTTTTTTGTAAGAATAGGCAATGTCGCAGTAATTAGTAAATTTACCACTCCTTAAAGCTGGTACAACATCCTCGCCTTGAAAGATCTTGCAGAGCAGCTCTTGAATATACACCATCCTTTCCCGCGAGAAATAATCGGGTGCACGCTCTTCCTCCTTTTCCGAAACCATATATCGCGAGCACCACGTCATGCGAGTGAGTTTTCCCTTTCCGTCAAACATCTTGTTTTTTGCAAATGCAAACTTGTTCATCACTTTTCTTACGGCATCCCGCCCTTCTTGAAAGGACTCAAACGCATAAACATCCAACTTCAGACCGTATGCGTTTTCACAAGCTTTCGGCAAAGACGTCCTGACGGTAAGCACCCATGTATCTTTCATAATTCATCCTCCTTGCGGACTTTAATCCGTTTTTTAAAGTATAGCAAATGGTTCGTCCCAAAAATAGTACGCACAATTTTGTTTTAATTATATTTTCCCCTTGCCGCTTCCAAGTTTGCCGCAATGCGCGTACGCAGCGAGGCAGGCGAAAGAATTTCCACAAAGTTCAGATACTGCATTGCCCAATATTCCATCGCCATAGGACTGACTTTAACGGACACTCTCAGCCTTTCGCCGCTTTGTTCAATACGAGCGTTGTCGCCAAACCAGTCTACGATTTGATCGATAATAGCGGGTTCTGCCAAAAACTCGACGCGTTCGGGCTTGTCCGTGAACATATACGGCAGCGAGGTTGCGTATTCCTTGTAATCAATGCCGCTTTCATGCCCCGGCAAAGAACGGAGCGGCGTTGCCGGTTCGTCCGTCAGTCGGATGTCGGTGATGCGGTCTAGGCGGTAGTGTCCTAAATTTTTCCACTTTTCGTTGCAGGCGATCAGATAATACCGTTGATTGCGCAAAATCATCTGGTAGGGCGTGACACGCTGGTCGCTCGTCTTGTGCAGTTTTTTGTCTGCGCCATACTTGTTGTAGCAGAACGCGATCTGCTTACCCTGTTCAATT
>CASEWU010000120.1 GCA_949291725.1 uncultured Bacillota bacterium | reverse complement strand
TAATATCCTCCGATTGTGTTTCTTTTTTCTGACTGGCAGGTCAGTTCTTATTTTACACAATCGGAGTCTTTTTTTCAAGACTCATCGGTAAACCTCTTTTCAACCACGCGACTATCGCGTGGTTTTCGTTATACAAAAAAAGCCGCGCGCCAAAACGGCGCGCGGCTGTATTCAATCGTCTTTGCACCGTTTGAGCTTTAACTTTAAGGGGCGGTGAAGCTGTATTATGTCGCGCCTTGCTTTCGACGCAACCTGTTCAGACCTGCGCACGATGTCTCCATCGCTCTGCGGCAACAGCCCATATCCCCGTAAGAGCCTTACTTACCGGATATTCAGTTTTCATTGCCATTATATTCCGCATACCGGCATTTGTCAAGCACTGCGGCAAAAAAAACTATTTTTTCGTGATTTTATCACATTTCTCTCCTCTTATTCTCGTCTCCTCCCTCTTTTCCGCTTCCCCTTCCTTCTGCGATAAATCTTAGGGCTTTTGATCATAAAATAATACCCGTTCGATCATTTTTAAGACGATACCGCGGCCGTAAATGTTTTACGGCCGCGGTATCGCATATACTTTCCCTGATACGGGTGTACGGCGCCGCAATACAGATTGCGGCGCCGTACACCCGTAAAATTTTGAAAACCCGATTTATTCCGTACGCAATGCGATGACAGGATCGCGCTTTGCCGCCGCCGAAGCGGGCAAAAGTCCCGATATCAGCGTCAGAACAACACTGATGACGACCATGATCAACGCGGCATACCATGTCAATGAAGCAAGCCCCGCAATCCCTGTCAGAGGCGTCAGGATCGCATTGATCAGCAATTCCAGCAAATATGCCACAATGATACCGATCAATCCGGCACAGAAACCGATAATAAACGTCTCCGCATTGAACATATGCTTAATATCTTTTTTACGCGCCCCGATCGACCGCAATATACCGATCTCCTTGGTGCGCTCCACCACCGAAACATAGGTGATCACGCCGATCATAACGGTCGAAACTACAAGCGAGATCCCCGTAAACGCAATCAAAACATATGTGATCGCATCCAGGATCGTCTGCATCAGCCCCATCAGAACGCCGACCGTATCCGTATACTTGACCTCAGACGGACCGTCATATCCGTCGTAGCTCCCGTTCGCATCATAATATGCCTGTCTGGCAGAGTTCACCGCATCGTTCCATTGATCAAGATAGGTGAGTATCAAATCTTTTGTATCAAAATCCATTGCATAGATCTGGACAGAATTGGGAGTCATATCTCCTCCCAAAATGCGAACCAACCCCGCTGTGCTTGCAACGCTTTCTTTGGAAAACACACGTTCTTGCTGCACAGGCATCCCGGTCGCATTGCCCATCAATAAATTAAACAACGGAACGTATCCGGCAAGAGTATCGATTTCCGCCGTGGGATTTGCATTCAGATATTGCACGATACCCGTCTGCGCATTCCGCTCCAGATACTCATGTAATAACTGTTCCGTCAAATTCAACCCCTCACCCAGACATCCGTACGTCAGACCGTCCTTCAGCCGCAAAATCCCGACAACTTTGATTTCCGTACCCTTGCCCGACGGCTTTTGTGAGACTTCGTGATATGCATTGAAATCATAACGGTAAGCGCCCCCGTCCGTTTCCGTGAACACCTCGTCATTGTCGTACAATGTAAACGTCTTACTCAGAATTTCTTCGAAAGGGATCTCCATGATATCATTGCCTTCCAATCCGCTTTGGAATAATCCCAAAAAGTTTTCTTCATCTAAATATCCGAGTTGCGCCATCGTCAGATCGATCACATCATTGCTGGGCCCTACCACGAGCACCGCTTCATCCGAAGCGTCAGGAAATTCGCCGAAAACATCGTATTG
>CASEWU010000119.1 GCA_949291725.1 uncultured Bacillota bacterium | reverse complement strand
CTGGCGCGAGCGATTTGTCAGCAGCCGCAGATCATGATTTTGGACGAGCCGACATCCTTCCTGGATATCCGTTACAAAATTGAACTTCTGGGAATATTGCGTAAACTTTGTAAGGAAAGGAAGATGTCCGTTATATTGTCATTACATGAAATTGATCTTGCCGCAAAAATATCGGATAAGATCGTCTGTGTGGACGGGGATAAGATTTCCAAAACGGGTACGCCGGAAGAAATATTCAGCGGCGATGAAATCAAAAAGCTGTACGGATTGGAATCGGGATCTTATAATCTTTTATTCGGCAGTGTTGAGCTGGAAAAGCCTTTGGGAGAAAGTAAGGTTTTTGTCCTTGCAGGCGGGGGTGCAGGGATCCCCGTCTATCGGGCACTGCAGCGGAAAGGCATTGCGTTCAGTACAGGGATCCTCAGTGAAAATGACGTTGATTTTCAGGTGGCGAAGCCGTTGGCTGAATCGGTGATTTCAGTCCCTGCTTTTTCCGTTGTGCACGATCAAGATTTTCAGCGTGCAAAGGAGGCTGTTTTGAAGGCACAAAAGATTTACGTTGCCACACATTCATTCGGCGAGTGCAACAAAAAGTGCGCGGAAATTATTCGATTTGCGCAAGAGGCATCGATTGCGGTCATTCAAGACATTTCGGAGATATGACATGGAAAAGAATTTGCCCAGGCTTTTAATCAGCGGAACGAACAGTGGCTGCGGTAAGACGACAATATTCTGTTCCGTCTTGCAGGCGTTAAAGAACCGCCGCCTGAATGTGGCCGCGTTCAAATGCGGGCCGGATTATATCGATCCTATGTTTCATGCGGAAATTTTGCAGGCGCCGTCTTCCAACCTCGACCCTTACTTTTGCGCGGATTGGCTGCCTTATGTGATGGCGGAGAATGCGGGGGAGGTCAGTCTTGCGGAAGGCGCCATGGGGTATTATGACGGTTTGGGGTTTACTTCAGAATACAGTGCGTATGATGTGGCGTGCAGACTGAATATGCCTACAGTACTTGTGATCGATGCAAAAGGCAGTGCGAACTCTGTGCTTGCGATCATGCAGGGATTTTTGAATTTTAAAAAAAAGAGCAGAATTTGCGGGTTTATTTTGAATCGGGTTACGGAAAAGACATATAGAGGTATTTGCGCGAACTGGAAAGATAAGCGTGCAAAAGTATATGGATATTTCCCTTCTTTGCCGGTGAACTATGTGCTTGAGAGCAGACATTTAGGATTGGTTACGACCGCCGAGGTTTTGTGTATCCGTGAAATGATGCAATATCTGGCAGAGCAGGCAGAAAAAACAATTGATTTGGATGGGTTGGTTGATTTGGCGCAAGGTGCAAAACCGCTTTCGTGCAAGATACCGCGGATCCCAAAATTGGAACCCATTCGCATTGCTGTGGCGAAGGATGAGGCTTTTTGTTTTTACTACAAAGAAAATCTGACACTTTTAGAAAAAATGGGAGCAGAAATCGTGAATTTTTCGCCCTTGCATGATATCGGATTGCCGAAGGCGGACTGCATTTATCTGGGCGGAGGCTACCCGGAATTATATAAGGACGTTTTAAGCGGTAATGCTTTAATGAAAGAGAGTTTGCGAAAGGCTGCTCAGAACAGAATTCCGATTTTTGCGGAATGCGGCGGGTTTATGTATTTGAGCCGCATACTGGAAGGCAAAGAGATGGCAGCAGTGTTGAGCGGTGAGTGCACGAACAAGAATAAGCCGGTTCGGTTCGGATATGTGGAATTAGAAGCAAAGCGCGATTGTCTGATTGCAGAAAAGGGAGACAAACTGCGAGCACACGAATTTCATTATTATGACTGTACGCAAAACGGCAATGCTTTTTCGGCAAAGCGCAAGGATGAGACGTACGATTGTGAGATCGCAGGCGAATATTTCGCGGCAGGATTTCCGCATATTCATTTTTTCAGCAACTTGCATTGTGCAGGAGCGATTCTACAGACAGTGTCTGAAACGAAAGAGGGAGCAAAATGGATCCGATGGAAATTGAAAAAAAGAGCTTTCAGATAATTAGCCGTGAACTTGGCAACAAGAAACTGATGCCTGGAACGGAAGATATCGTGAAAAGAGTGATCCATTGTTCGGCGGATTTCGATTATGCGGATAATTTAGTATTTTCGGAAAATGTTGTGCCTATTTTACGGAATGCTTTTTTGCACGGATGCAATCTCGTAACGGATACCATGATGGCAAAGTCAGGCATCAGCAAGCCGGCTGCTGAAAAACTCGGGATAAACATACATTGTTTTATTGCCGATAAAGAAGTGGCTCAAAAAGCAAAAGAGCGAGGCATAACGCGTGCGGCGGCAGCGATAGAACGTGCGGCGGCTTTGCCGGGGCCTTGCGTATTTGCGATCGGAAATGCGCCTACTGCAATTTTATCGCTCTTGCAGTGTGTGCGAGAGGAAAAAGTAGATCCGATCGCCGTGATCGGGGTACCTGTCGGGTTTGTAAATGTGATCGAAAGCAAAGAAATGCTCTCTAACAGTAAGATCCCGCATATTGTGGCAAGAGGAAGAAAAGGCGGGTCGAATATTGCTGCGGCGATTTGCAATGCAGTTTTGTATTCGATCGTTCAGCGCGTATAATGAGGAACATTGAAATGGTTTATCGTGCAAAGCAGTACGATCGTGAAAAATATGAAAAGGCACTTCAGCGTTGGGACTCACTGGCTAAGCCGTTGCACGGCATGGGAGTATTCGAAGATATTGTCAGCCGAATCGAAGGTATGCCGGGAAAGCGAGATCTTCAAAAACGCTGCGTTCTCGTTTTTTGTGCGGATAACGGTGTCGTGGAAGAAGGTGTAGCGCAGACGGGCAGCCACGTTACCGCGCTTGTGGCGGAGAATATGACCAAAGGCGATGCAACAGTCTGTAAGATGGCAAAGTCAGCGCATGCGGATGTGATTCCGGTCGATATAGGAATGCTAAAATGCGTACCGAGTGTACGGGATTGTCATATTATGCGAGGGACAAAGAATTTTTACAGGGAAGCGGCTATGACGCGCGGGCAGTGCGAACAGGCGATCGACGTCGGGAGAGAGCTTGTCCGCGAGTATGCGGAGTGCGGATACGACCTTTTTGCTGCAGGTGAAATGGGAATCGGAAATACAACGACGGCCAGTGCGGTCGCCAGTGTCATTCTGGGACTGGAACCGGAGATACTGACGGGAAAGGGAGCCGGCTTGTCGGACAGAGGGCTTATGAACAAAATTCGGGTCATCCGAGAATCGATTGCCCGCTTAAGACCTGATCCGAGCGATGTAACGGATGTCTTGTCCAAAGTAGGCGGACTGGATATTGCGGGGATGTGCGGAGCTTTTATCGGCGGAGCGGAGATCGGTGTTCCGGTTCTGATTGACGGGGTGATTTCATCCGTGGCGGCGCTGTGTGCTGTCAGATTGTGTCCCGAGAGCAGGCATTATATGGTAGCGAGCCATATGTCGGGGGAACCTGCGGCGCAATATATTTTATCTGAATTGGGTTTATCTGCGCCCATACAGGCAAAGATGGCACTGGGAGAAGGTACCGGTGCGGTCGCTTTAATGCCTCTTTTAGATATGGCATATGCCGTATTTCATGAAATGCTTAGTTTTTCACAGACCGAAATTGAGGAGTATAAACCGCTATGATTTATATTTTCAGCGGAGGGAGCAGCAGCGGCAAATCTGAGCTTGCTGAAAAATATGCCGTAAATCTATGGAATAAAAGCAGAAAGAAAGGCGGCGGGCTCTATTATTATGCGACAATGCGGGTTTACGATCGGGAAGGAAAGCAACGCGTGGAAAAGCACAGGAAGCGGCGAGACGGCTGCGGGTTTATTACGGAAGAATGTCCGTCGCATTTAAATACAAAAATTACAAATTCGGTAATTTTGCTCGAATGTCTTTCCAATCGGCTGGCAAACGCGATGTTTTCGGATGGCGAAGAGGACCCTGAAAAGGTGATCCTGGATGAAATAAATACGCTTTCCGAAAAAAACAGTGTGGTAATTGTTACGAACGAAATCTTTTCGGATGGGGAAGAATATTCTCCGGAAACTGAGCAGTACAGAAGAATGCTGGGGAGGTTGAATTGCGTGCTTTGCAGACAGGCAGAACTTGTTGTGGAAAGCGTATATGGAATTCCGTTGGTTCATAAAGGTGAATGGATATGAGAAGTGTTTGGAACAGTTTTCTGATTGCCGTGTCGATGTATTCCCGAATTCCTGTTCCGCAGGCGGATTGGAATAAAAAAAATATGCGATATGCGCTTTGTTTTTTTCCGTTGGTCGGAGCAGTGATTGCTGCGGTTTGCTTTGGGCTCTATTATTTATCGGAATATCTGCGATTGCCTGTTTATTTGATCGGTGCGGTGATGACGGTTGTTCCGATTGCGATCACCGGAGGCCTCCATATGGATGGCTTTTGCGATACGACGGATGCTCTTTCGTCGCATCAGCCGCGGGAGCGGAAACTGGAGATCCTGAAAGACTCGCATACGGGCGCATTTGCGGTGATTTGGTGTGCTGTATATTTTGTTTTGTATTTCGGATGTGCGGCAAGCTGTACTTTGCAAACTTATATCGTTTTTTTGTCTGCGTTTGTATTTGCGAGAGGATTGAGTGCTTTCTCAATCGCTAATTTCCCGACGGCAAAAGAGGGACTGGTTTCCATGTTCAAAAACGCAGGTGCGCGCGCGTTGGTAACGATCATTTCGCTCCTTTGGCTTATTGGCGCCGTACTGTATTCTGTTTTGCTTTTTCCCTGGTTGGGCTGTATTGTTTGCGTGAGCGGATTGTTGGCGTATTTGTGTTGTGTAGCTGTCATGTACAGACAGTTTGGCGGAATCTCGGGAGATCTTGCAGGTTGGATGGTACAGATCGTGGAAGTTGTTATGTTGTTGGCGGCGGCAGTCGGAGGATATGTTTTATGATCGTTTTGGTGATCGGCGGGCGAGCGCAGGGCAAAAAAAATTTTATTCGCGAGACCTTCGAAGTCCGCGAGGAGGAATTTGACTGCGATATCGGCAAAAATAGGGCGGTTATGCATCTGGAGAAGTTGATACGTGAACAAGGAAAGGAAACCGTTCTTTATAAACTGGAAGAGCGCTTTTTGAAAGGCGATTGTATCGTAAGTTGTGATGAAGTCGGAATGGGAATTGTTCCCATGGATAAAAAAGACCGCGAATACAGGGACGATGTAGGGAAAGTCCTTTGCGAAATAGCAAAGCGCGCCGATGAAGTGTTCCGCGTCTTTGCGGGCATAGGGCAGAGGATAAAATGAATCGTGTTTATCTGATCCGGCACGGGCTCACGGCCGGGAATGAAGAAAAGCGCTATATAGGGAGGACAGATCAGCCTTTGTCGCTGAGAGGAATTGATTCTTTGAAGGGGAAGAATGTCCCGCCTGCGGATGAAATTGTTGTTTCGCCGATGCTCCGATGCAGGCAAACGGCAAATTTGTTGTTTCCGGGGCGCGAATATCATATCGTAGTCGATTTCCGCGAATGTAATTTCGGAACTTTTGAAGGGAAAAATTATGAGGAATTGTCCGATGAGCCGAATTATGTTGCATGGATAGCGTCGAACGGGAAGAATAAGTTTCCGGGAGGGGAAGATCCGCAAGAATTCAGAAAGCGCTGTGCCGCCGCTTTCAAAAAATACATGAACGAGCTTCCTTCGGATAAATCGGCGGCTTTTATCATACACGGAGGAACAATTATGGCGATTTTAGAGGCGTTCGATCGGGAACAGAAAAACTTCTACGAGTACGGCCTGCCGAACGGACAGGGAGTTGAGACAATTTGGGAGAACGGTATATTGACTGTGGAGCGGCTTATATGGTAGAATTGTTTCGGTTGACATTTTATTCGATATTGATCGGTTTTTTGATCGATCTTCTGATCGGCGATCCGAAATTTTTGCCGCATCCGATCTGTGCGATCGGCTTTTTGATCTCAAAAACGGAAAAAATATTGCGAAAAATTTTCCCCGAAACGCCGCGCGGGGAATTGGGCGGCGGCGCCATATTGGTTGTGATCGTATGCATTTTGTCGGCTGGAATACCGTTTGGTTTGTTGTTTGTCTGTTACCATTTGCACTCTTATGCGTATTTGGCTCTCTCATCTGTTTTTTGTTGGCAGATCCTGGCGGCGCACAGTCTTAAAAAAGAAAGTTGCAAAGTTTATAAAAAACTTAAGGATAAAGACACGGAAGGTGCCCGTTTTGCGGTATCTATGATCGTCGGCAGAGACACAAGTGTACTGGATGAGAACGGGATAGCCCGTGCGGCGGTAGAAACGGTAGCGGAAAATACTTCCGACGGAGTAATTGCCCCTTTGTTTTATTTGTTTTTAGGCGGTGCCGTGGGAGGTTTTTTATATAAGGCCGTAAATACGATGGATTCTATGGTAGGATATAAAGAAAACGGATACCTGTATTTCGGAAGAGCTGCGGCAAGGACAGACGATGTATTCAATTTTATACCGTCCAGGCTAAGCGCGGTGTTCATGATCGCGGCAAGTTTTCTGTTGCGCTTAAGGCCGCGAAATGCCCTCATAATTTATCGGAGGGACAGGAGAAAACACGCATCTCCGAATTCGGCGCAGACGGAATCCGTCTGCGCAGGTGCGCTTGGGCTTCGTCTTGCCGGGGATGCGATTTATCACGGCGTATTGCATAAAAAACCGTATATAGGTGATCCGTTGCGGGAAGTGAGTCCGTTTGACATTGTACTGGCGAATCGGTTGATGTATACGACAGCATTTTTGGCGTTGGTTGTTTTTTCATTGGTTGTATGCTTATTACTTTTTATTGTCTGAGGAAGAATTATGCGTTTTTTAGGAGATACGCACGGAGGAGATAACTGTGCAAAATATGATTTTTCGATCAATGTAAGTCCTTTGGGAATGAGCGGCAAAGTTCGGCGGGCAATCGTTTCCTCTCTGAAAAACGCGGATCATTATCCTGATTCAAATTGCGGGAAATTGCGCAGTGCGATTTCTGTAAAAGAGGGCGTTCCGACGGAATGTATATTGGCAGGAAACGGTGCGGCGGAATTGATCTATGCTTATGCAGCGTACCATGCGGGCGACAAGGCATATATTTTGTCTCCTACGTTTACGGAATATGCCGCCGCCTTTGAATCGTATAAAGGTGATGTCGAATACGTTTACGGATACGAAAGTATAGGGCAAATACAATTAAAGGGCAGTGATACGGTATTTGTCTGTGTACCGAACAATCCGGACGGTTTATTGCCTTCCCGATCACAGCTTTTCGGAGCGGTCGAAGCGTGCCGGGCGGCGGGTGCAACGTTGTGTGTGGACGCTTGTTTTTATGATTTTACAATAGGTGCTCCGTATCTTTTGAAGGAGCTTCTTGCGAATGAAAATGTTTTTGTTTTGCAGGCTTTTACAAAAAGTTATGCGCTGGCGGGGGTGCGGCTGGGTTATCTGATGGGAAAATCAGAAATATTGCAAAAAATCTCGAAGTTTGTACAGCCATGGAACGTATCGATTGTGTCGCAAGCGGCGGGAATTGCCGCCGCCTGCGATGAAAAATATTTGATTCGACTGCGGTCTTATATCAAAAAGGAAAGAGAATACTTGACGAGCGGTTTAAAAGAGTTAGGGTATTTGCCTTATCCGTCTTGTGCAAATTTTCTTCTGTTTGAAGGAGAGAATGATCTGGGGGCTTGTCTTCGAAAGCGAGGCATTGCGATCCGCGGCTGCGATGATTTTATAGGATTGGTTGCGGGGAATGATAAAAAATTTTTCAGAATCGCAGTCAGGACGCACAGAGAAAACAGTATTTTGCTGAAAGCATTGCATGAGGTAAAAAGATGAAAGCAAGGCCTTTGATGATACAGGGAACAATGTCCAATGCAGGGAAAAGTCTGATCGTTTCAGCCATTTGCCGTTACCTTATGAGACAAGGATACAAGGTTGCTCCGTTTAAATCTCAGAATATGGCGTTGAATTCTTTTGTTACAGCCGACGGGGCGGAAATGGGCAGAGCGCAGGCAGTTCAGGCGGAAGCGTCAGGGAAATCTCCGGACGTACGCATGAATCCTGTATTATTGAAACCTGCGACCGATACGGGATCGCAGGTCATTGTCATGGGAAAACCGATCGGGAATATGGAAGCTAGGGAATATTTTCGCTATAAGGGCAGACTTGTTCCCGCAATTCTTTCAGCGTATGAAAGTCTTGCGGCTGAAAACGATGTGATCGTGATAGAGGGTGCGGGAAGCCCTGTGGAATTGAATCTGAATGACAACGATATTGTCAATATGGGACTTGCCGAAAGGCTGAAGGCGCCTGTTTTACTTGTTGGAGATATAGACAGGGGCGGAATATTTGCGCAACTTTGCGGCACCCTGTCGTTATTGAAAAAGAATCAGCTGGAATTGGTCAAAGGCTTGATCGTCAATAAATTTCGCGGTGATCTGTCTTTGTTTGATGAAGGGAAAAAACTTTTAGAGATACGCTCCGGCAAGCCTGTTCTGGGTGTTATGCCTTATGCAAAGGTCGATATAGACGATGAAGACAGTTTATCGGAGCGGCTTACCCGTAAAAAAGCTTCAGGAACGGATATTGCGGTCATTCGCATGCCGAAGATATCCAATTTTACGGATTTTGCGCCGTTTGAAAGAGCTGAAAATTGTTCTGTCCGATATATTGAAAAGCCGGAAGAATTTGGGGCTCCCGATCTTTTGATCATTCCGGGGACAAAAAGCACGATCAGCGATCTGCGTTTTTTAAAAACGAGCGGTCTTGCAGAACAAATCGTAGCAGCGGCACACCGTAAGATCCCTGTTTTCGGCATTTGCGGAGGTTTTCAGATTTTGGGTGAGTCTGTCGAAGATCCTGCGGGTATAGAAGGCGGAGGAT
>CASEWU010000118.1 GCA_949291725.1 uncultured Bacillota bacterium | reverse complement strand
CGGAAACGCTACACATTCAATGCTGCCGTACAAATCTTCCACCGATATAAATGCCATAGTCGAACCGGAGCGCGTATTGATCCTTTTGTATGAACCGATGATTCCGCCCATTGTAACCGAAGCCCCGTCTGTCAAGTCGGGATATGTTTTATGACCGTCCTCATCTTCTTCAAAATTCTGAAGTTTCAAACAGGAAAAGCTGCAATCTTTAAATTCGGAAGAATATTTTTCGAAAGGATGCCCGCTTACATATACCCCCAAGACAGCCTTTTCTTTTGCAAGCTTTTCACTTGTCTCCAATTCGGGAACATCAGGATATTCTATATCCGTGTTATCTTCTTCAATGATATCTCCAAACAAACTCATTTGCATACTTTGTTTCTGTTTGGAGATTTTATTCGCGCGATCCAAGACACTTTCATAAATTAAAAGCAGCTGTGCCCGATTGACCCCAAAACAGTCAAACGCACCGGCACAGATCAGCCCTTCCAGCATTCGCTTATTTAAAAATGCGGCGCAGCGAAAAACAAAATCAGGAAAATTTTTAAACTCACCATGCTCTTCCCGTTCATTGATAATGGAATGCGTTGCATTGACGCCGACACCCTTTAAAGCGCTCAATCCGAAACGAACACCGTTTCCCTGCACGGAGAAGAAAGTCTTACTTTTATTGACATCCGGCTGTAAGACAAGAATATTTTTTTCTTTCAGATATACGATATATTTGGAAACTTCGTCGATCTTGTCAATTCGGTTATTCAGGATCGCGGCCAAAAATTCTTTCGGGTAAAACCGTTTCAGATACGCTGTCCTGTATGCAAGCACAGCATAACACGTTGCATGCGCTTTATTGAACGCATAACTTGCAAAACTTTCCATATCGCCGAAAATTTTTGCGGCTACTTCCTTCGGGATGCCACGGCTGACAGCCCCCTCGATATTTCCGCCATCCTTGATGTTGCCGAAAATGAACTTATCTTTCTGAGCCATCAATTCAGCTTTATTCTTCTTTCCCATCGCACGGCGCACCAAGTCAGCCTGTCCAAGCGAAAAACCAGCAAGATCCTGGAAAATCTGCATCACTTGTTCTTGGTACACGATAACTCCGTATGTTATCTTCAGTATATGTTCGAGAAGCGGCGTATCGTATTTTACTTTAGAAGGATTCAATTTATTTTCTATATATGTCGGGATATAAGCCATAGGACCCGGACGATATAATGCTACCCCAGCAATAATATCTTCCAGACATCCGGGTTTAAGTTCCTTCATAAACTTTTTCATGCCGCCTTGCTCGAGCTGGAACACGGCATCGGTATCGCCTTCCGAAATCAATTCGTACGCTTCTTTGTTATCGTAACCGATCTCATCCCAGTCAATAACCCGACCAGTATCTTCCTGAATATAATCACAGGCTTTTTTAATATCCGTCAAAGTCGTCAAAGCCAAAAAGTCCATTTTGAGCATGCCAATGGACTCAACCTCTTTCATGTTGAATTGTGTCGTGATATCTTCACCGTTTCTGGAAAGAGGGACGTTATCCGCGATAGGCTTGCGGCAAATAACAACGCCGGCCGCATGCATCGACGTATTGCGCGGCATTCCTTCTAATTTTAATGCCATATCAATGACCCGACGCAGCTGTTCGTCCGTTTCATAAAGCTGAATAAAGTCATTGTTTCGTTTCTTTTCCTGCTCGTCGATTTTCTTTTCTATCTCAATCCGCTTCTCTTCGTCTTGCTCGGCTGCAGCCTTTTCTTTGAGTCCCGGAATATTCCAGCCCAGTAATTCACTGATCGTTGATTTACCGTCCATGAGCTTTGTTACACGATCAGTCTCGGAATATGGCACGCGCAGTACTCTGCCAACATCCTTAATTGCCGCCTTTGAAGCCAATGTACCAAACGTAACGATTTGGGCAACATTTTCAGGATGATATTTTTTGCGGACATATTCAATCGTTTCGGGCCTGCGTTCGTTACAAAAATCCACGTCAAAATCCGGCATCGTAACACGATCGGGGTTCAAAAAACGCTCAAAGAACAAATCATATTTTAACGGGTCGATATCCGTGATTCCGATTGCATACGCGACGATACTCGCCGCACCGCTGCCTCTTCCGGGTCCGACCGGTATACCACGCGACTTCGACCACTGGATGAAGTCCATAACGATCAGGTAATATTCCGCAAACCCCATTCCCAGAATAATGTCTAATTCATAATCGGCACGTTTTTTCACCGCCTCTGTGATTTCACCATAACGGCGTTTCAGTCCATCCCATGTCAATTTGGTAAGATAATCTTTCGGATCGGAACCGTCTTCCGGCGTATATCCCGGAATCAATGATTTATCCTTGATCGGATCCCCGTTGTCCTTCAGATCAAAGCAAGGCTCTTCATTGCATTTTTGTGCAATAACGACAGTGTTGCTGACCGCCTCGGGAATATATGAAAACAATTCCGCCATTTCTTCCGGCGTTTTCAGATAAAATTCGTGGGTTTCGAATTTCATTCTCTTGGGATCATCGATCGTCTTTTTCGTCTGAATGCAAAGCAATACGTCCTGCATTTCCCAGTCTTCTTTTCGGATGTAATGCACATCGTTTGTTGCTACAGGCTGAATGCCGCATTCTTTAGCAAGTTGCAACAAGAGCGGCAAAACGCGGCGCTG
>CASEWU010000117.1 GCA_949291725.1 uncultured Bacillota bacterium | reverse complement strand
GCCCCCACTTTAGTGGGGGATATTTACTTAAAATATATTTGATTTTTAAGCGATATTTTTTCGCATTGACTTCTGCGAAATCTGTGCTACGATAGCCGCCACGAAACGGCAAAATTTGGAGCGTTTATTTTCGTTCAACGATGATGCCGAAGTAATCGACGGCAAAAAATAATACGAACCCGTTTTCAGAGTTCGTATTATTCACTAATGGCGGAAAGTGAGGGATTCGAACCCCCGGATGCTCTCACATCTCATGTTTTCAAGACATGTGCCATCGACCACTCGGCCAACTTTCCGTGTTAAAATTGCCGAAAAATCGGCAATTTTTTATTCAGTTTTGCGTTTCTACAAGTTTAGACCGCTTGCTTTGCAATTTGTAGAAAAGTTTGTAGAATTTGCGGCATTTGCGGATAGTTTGTGAAAAACTGACTTGCCAATCGACCGCTTTGACAGTAGATATTTTACCACAAGATGTAGGATAAAATCAATCGCTTGTGGGGCAAATCGGCCGAAGTTCCGTTTCCATTGTAGAAATGAGTGGCGCATTTAGACCGCTTGATTTCAAGCGCATTTCAAGACCGCCGCTATCGACCACTCAGCCAACTTTCCGTAAAAATTTATCTTATTTATTTTACCAAGATTATCAGTGCTTGTCAATCGTTTTTGATTCATTCATTTTGTTGACAGAATTTTTTTATGGCGGTATAATAAATAAGACTTGCCGGTCGTGTGAGATAGTAGAATGCGGCTCAGCGGGCTGATCAAAAACGAAGCAAGAAACGATAAACACGCGGCGGTTTTGTCTTGGACAAAGCCGCTTTTTTACGGAGGGCGTTATGAGTATTTTGGTGGCGGGACTTGGATTGATCGGAGGAAGCACGGCGAAATCGCTGCGCAGGGCAGGATACTTGGCAGACGGGTTTGACCGCCCGCAGGTATTGCGTGCTGCGGTCGAAGCAAAGGCGATCGCGAAAGCGTGTGAAGATACGAGCGTGTATGACCTTGTTTTTGTGGCGTTGCCTCCGGATGCGGCTATGCGGTTTATGGATGAATCCGTGTTTCAAGACGGGGCGATCGTGGTTGATTTTTGCGGAATAAAAGGAGTAATTGAACAGTTTATTTATGCAAAAAAACGAAATTTCAGATATGTCGGCTGTCATCCGATGGCAGGCAAAGAAGTTTCGGGGGGCGAAAATGCATCGGAAACTCTCTTTGACGGAGCGAGCATGATCCTTGTCAAGAATGAACATACGGATGCCGGCGCGGTTTCACAATTGCGATCCATATACAAAGAGATGGGCTTTTCGATGATTCGCGAATGTACGGCGCAAGAGCATGACAGGAAGATCGCTTATACATCGCAACTGGCACATATTGTCAGCAATGCTTATGTGAAAAGCCCTGAGGCCAATGGATTTTTTGGCTTTACAGGCGGAAGTTTTCAGGATATGACGCGCATCGCAGGGGTGGATGAAAAGATCTGGACCAGGCTTTATATTCTGAACCGCGAAGCGGTAACGGAGCAGCTTGCATTGCTTGTCTCTAAGTTGCAGGAATATTTGGCAGCACTGGAAAGAGGGGACGAATCTGCCTTGTGTGCTCTTTTGAAAGAAGGCCGTTTGCGGAAAGAAGAGCTGGATACGGAAAAAAAGATCATCTGAGCCGAAGCGCTGTCGGAAATAAGGTTGAATACGAATAATTTATTTTTTTACAAAATCCGACAGAATAGCATCATTCTAAACAAATTATTTTACAATTTGCACAAAATATAGTATAATAAATATGGGGTAGAATACAGTGGGCTTGAGCCGGAGGTGGACAGGCACAGATGAAAGGCGGGACAGCTGAATATAAAGCGGTGCTGCGGACGCAGAGCGAAGAGGGAACGGAACGAATCATCGCGAAAGCGGAGCGTACGGCGGACGGCGCATACAGCTTTGAAAAAGAAGACGTCATGTTTCGCGTTAAGGCGACAGGCGATCGGGTTTTGATCGAACGCCGAGGTGAAATGGCATACGAACTGACGTTGTTGTCAGGGCAGAAGACGAAAGTCAGGATAATGACATCGTTCGGAGAAGTGGACGCGCAAGCGACTGTAAAGCGGCTGCAAGTGCAAGAAGCGGACGGACGTACTGACATTTCTTGCGACTATGTTTTGGATTTTTCAGGATATGCACAGTATCATGAGATACATTTTTCAGCAAAAAGAATGAAATGTAAAGGAGAGGAAGGGGATGAAAGTTGAGTATCTGGGACATTCAAGTTTTTTGATTACGGCGGCTGACGGTACAAAATTGGTAACGGATCCTTATACGGGAATCGGTTATGAGATGCCGGCAGTGGAAGCGGATTATGTAACATGCAGCCATTTTCATTTCGATCATGGGTATACGCAGGGAGTTCACGGGTATCGGGAAGTGATATCGGAACCGGGAGAATACCGTTGCGGCGGGATTCGTCTGACGGGGTACGGTAGCTTTCATGACGAAGTGAAAGGTGCCAAGCGAGGCAAGAACGTTATATTTGTGATGGAAGCGGACGGAAAGCGTATTTGCCATATGGGGGACATCGGAGAGCGGATTTCGGATTCTTTGGCTGCAAAGCTGAAAGATTTGGATCTTTTAATGTTGCCGATCGGCGGCGTATATACGATCGATGCGAAAGGAGCGTTGGAGCTGATCGAAAGGCTGCAGCCGAAAGCGGCATGTGCGATGCATTTTAATTGCAAAGACTGTACGCTGGACATAGACCCCGCAAGCGTTCTGGAAAATCTGACGGACAGGTGTGAACACATCGGCAGTGGGATTCCGTTGGAAGGGCATTCGGGGAAGATATGGATACCAGAGAGGAAATGACATGGAAGAAAAGCAGTTGCTGGAGATTTTTGGAGCAGCGTATTCGCATCTGAACGGAAAGAATATTTATGAAGTGCGGAATCTGGCGCGGGCATTCGGGGTGAATGCTCCGACTTCGGAACGCAAGCATGCGCTGATATTGCGGATCATCGGGGTCGCGTCGGGAATGAGCGATCCGGAACAGCGCAGTCATCGCGGCGCGCGCGTGAAGGCGAGCGACGCATCGGGGGAAAGCATAGCGCAGCTGCAGGCCATCATCGATGACTGCAAGAGAAATCTGCCTTATGATTATCATGCTGTGGAACCGGGGAAAAGCAGTTTTCATGACAGTGCGGAAGCACCCCGCAGACATAGTTACGCGGATGAAGCGTGTTCAGGTATTGTTGAGAATTTCGGAGCGGGATTATGGCGGCTTTGTCCGCAGAATGATGATACGTATCAGGATTTTCCTGTTATAGAAGAGAAACTGATCAAAGAATTCAATATACGGGAAGGAGATATGGTCAGCGGATATGTCGTGCAGCCGCAGGGAGAGAAGCCGCAGCTTGTGCAGATAGCCGCAATAGAAAACAGGCCTCCCGTATTTGTGGAGCGGCGCAGGTTTGAAGAGCTTGCGGCAGAATATCCGAACGAACGGTTCGATCTTTCGAAATCAGAGAATCCTGCTCTTCGGGCGGCGGATATTTTGTGCCCGGTCGGAAAGGGGCAGCGTGTGCTGTTGCTTGCTGCATCGGGTACAGGAAAGACCGTGTTTTTGCAAGAGTTCGGGAAAAGTGTGGCGGATAAAGCGCAGGTTATCTATCTTTTATTGGGACAGAGGCCGGAGGAGAACGGTGAATTCAGGGCGGCGGTGCCGGGCAGCTATGTTTTTTCAGAGGCTTTTGACAGTACATTTGCCAAGAGAATGCGGGCGGCTCGTCTGGCGGCGGAGCGTGCGAAGCGGCT
>CASEWU010000116.1 GCA_949291725.1 uncultured Bacillota bacterium | reverse complement strand
ACGACAGATTTTTACAGACCGACGATCAACGGAGTTGTAACGTCGACGGTTAATCTGAGCGAAGGATTGAGAGAGCGCGGTCATGAAGTGCGCGTTCTGACATTAAAGCAGAAGGACAATGTGAAGGAAGACGGCGTATGGTATTTGCCGTCGGTGGGATTGGATGCTTTTGTGGCACCGACGGTACGCTTCCGTATGGGCTTCCCGCCGAGCATATATTCGGAAGTATTGGATTGGAAGCCGGATATCGTGCATTCGCAATGTGAATTCTGTACGTTCGGGCCGGCGAAAAAAATAGCAAACAAACTGGATGTTCCGTTGGTAAATACATATCATACGGTCTATGAGGACTATGCGATGTATCTGTTCCGATTCAGCGATCGGTTCGGTCGGTATGCGGCAAAGAAGTTTACGAAAGAGCGCCTGCGGCTTGTGGATGCGGTGGTGGCGCCTACGGTTAAAACGCGGCAGCTTCTGCAGGATTACGGAGTGGAAACGGACATTTATGTAGTGCCTTCGGGACTGAATCTCGGAGCATTCCGTTCGCCGGAACATGGCGAGATGTATCGGAAAGTAAAGGAGATCGCGAACGGGCGGCGCAGTCTGTTGTTTATCGGCAGACTTGCGAAGGAGAAAAATATCGGAGAGCTGATCTCATATATCCGTAAATTGAACGACCCGAATATGGTGCTTCTGATCGGCGGATACGGTCCGGAGGAAAAAGCTCTGGAGGAGCAGGCGGAAGATCTGAAAGATAAGGTCGTATTTTTGGGAACGGTGCAGCCTTGCGACGTGCCGCAGTGTTATGCGGCGGCGGATATATTTGTCAGTGCGTCGACGAGCGAAACGCAGGGGTTGACGTACTTTGAAGCGCTGGCAAGCGGAACGCCCGTCCTGTGTCGGGAAGATCCCTGTATCCATTCGGTCGTGCGAAACGGAGAAAACGGATACCGCTTTACGGATTTTGAGAGTTTTTGCACGGGTTTGAAAGAGATCGATGCACATGTCGGCGAAAAGATGCAGGCTGCGTGCAGGTCGGCCGCGGAGGAATATTCCAAGGAAACGTTTGCTCGGCGTATCGAAGAAGTGTATATTCGTGCAATCGAGCGAAAAAATGCGGAAGAATCTGTCTTATATTTGCAAAATCAGGGCTGATTTTGCAAGAAAAGAGTTTAAACGGCAGGAATTTTCTGGAATTGCTTTACAACCGCAGGATTTTGTGCTATACTTTTGAAAAAGCCACAAGCGATTGTATAGGAGCAGAAAAAATATGAAATGTATGTACTGCGGTTGTCCGGAGAGCAAAGTGATCGACAGCCGTTCTACGGACGAGGGCAGAACGATCCGCCGCAGGCGTGAGTGTGTTCAGTGCGGCAGGAGGTTTACGACGTACGAGACGATCGAAACGACGCCGGTTTTAGTGGTAAAGAACGGCGGAAACAGGCAGGTATTTGATCCAAACAAACTCAAAAACGGGATCATCAAAGCTTGTGAAAAACGGCCCGTGTCCATGTCCAAGATCGACAGGCTTGTGGAGGATATTAAAAAGCAGGTCTATAATTCATTGGAGCAGGAGATTTCTTCCAAAAAATTGGGCGAAATGGTCATGGAAGGGCTGAAAGAGATCGACGAAGTTGCGTATGTGCGGTATGCCTCGGTATATCGTCAGTTTACGGATATATCGTCCTTCATGGAAGAGCTTGAAACGCTGATGCATGAAAATAAAACCAAACAAAATCAACAGAAGCCCGAATGAGGGCTTCTTTTTCGCTGCGAAAAAGGAGAAGCGGATGACAAAACAGGTAAAAATCGGCGATGTGGCGGTGGGCGGAGGCGCGCAGGTCAGCGTGCAATCGATGACGACGACGCCCACATCGGATACGGAAGCGACGGTTGCGCAGATATGCAAGCTGGCGCAAGCGGGGTGTGAAATTGTCCGTGTCGCGGTGCGGGATGAAGAGGATGCCCGTGCGATCCGTGCGGTGCGGGACAAATCGCCGATCCCCGTGGTGGCGGATATACATTTTTCTTCAAAGCTGGCGGTGCTTGCGATCGAAAACGGCGCCGATAAAGTGCGCATCAATCCGGGGAACATCGGAGCGGAAGATAAGATCCGCCGTGTAGCGGATTGTATCCGTGCACACAAAATACCGGTGCGGGTCGGTGCAAATACGGGCAGCATTGAAAAGAATTTTCTTGAACAATACGGAAGGAGTGCCAGGGCGCTGGTGGAGAGCGCTCTTTACAATGTCGGGATTTTGGAAAAATACGGTGTTTCGGATATCGTGATTTCCGTTAAGGCGTCGTCCGTGCCGCTGACAGTGGAGGCATATCGTCTGCTTGCAAAGCGGACGGATTATCCGCTGCATGTCGGTGTTACGGAAGCGGGGACGAAGGAGAGCGGGATCATAAAGAGCGCCGTCGGGATCGGATCTCTGCTTCTGGACGGGATCGGCGATACGATCCGCGTATCGCTTACGGAAGATCCCGTGGAAGAGGTTTATGCGGCAGAGCGGATCCTGCGCTCCTGCGGGCTTCGCAAAGATTATGCGGAAGTGATCGCATGCCCGACGTGCGGCAGGTGTGAGTGGAACAGCATGGCTCTGGCGCAGGAAGTGGAAAAATATTTGTTTTCTGTTCGGACGCATATGAAAATTGCGGTGATGGGCTGTGTCGTGAACGGGCCGGGAGAGGCGAAAGACTGTGATCTGGGCATCGCGGGAGGAAAAGATAAATGCGTGATTTTCCGATACGGCGAACCGTATAAGACGGTAACGGCAGGTCAGGCACGGGAAGAATTTCTGGCCGAGCTGGATGCATTATTAAAGAAAAAGGGTGAAAGAAAGGACGGGACGGATGACGCAGACTGAATTTTTACGGAAGATCCGTGAAAATGCCGGATTGAAACATGCGGTATTGCGAAAAATTGAAATCAATGAATCGGAGCGGAAATGCCTGTTTGAAGTGATCACGGATACTCCTTACACGGCGCAGGATGAACAGGCGGCGGAAGAAGCGGTCCGCGAAGCGGTTCCGCCTCTTTTCGAGGGTGAGTTAAAACTTGTCAAGCTGGTTGCGGATCCGCAGCTGATCCGCCATAAAATACTTGAATACCTGAGCCATTCTCATCGGGCGGCCGCGGCTTGCATTCGGGGCGAGGACATAACGGTAACGCCGGGAGATCCGATGCTGTTCACGTTCGGAGTGGACGGAGCGGAGCGCGGATTTTTTGAAAAAAACGAGCAGCTTCTCACGGGAGTAAAGGGGATGCTGGAGCGAAATTTCTGCAACGTTTTTGAAGGTAGGCTTGTCGATAAAGAAAAAGCGGGAGTTTTGGACGAAGAGACGGAAGAAGAAGAGGAACCTTTCGATTACCGTCCGGCGCGCACGTTCCCGGTGGAAGGCTTTGAGACCATCGACGAATCGAATGTGCCGAAAAATGCTACATATATCGCTGATTGCGATTTTACGAGCGATGCATTGACGATCTGCGGAGAGATCACGTACATTCAGGAGCGCACGACGAAGCCGAAAACGGACGCGAGCGGAGCCGTTATCAAAGAGGGGAAGCCGTATCTTCGCTTTACGGTCAACGACGGGACGGGAATGATGTCGTTTTCGTATTTTCCGCGCAAGCGCACGGAGGAAAAGATCCGTGAGCTCAAAGAGGGCGAATGGATCGCCGTAACCGGCGAAAATGAAATATACGGGGAGAGGCTGAGCTTTACGGGCCGATACATCAACCGCGGGCATGCACCGGAGGGATTTGTGCCGGAAAAGAGACAGGGCAAGGCGGTGCCGATGCATTATTCAAAAGTTTCACCCGAAGAGTTGATCGATTACAGCCAGATGAATTTGTTCGACCAGTCCGTAATGCCGGAAGATCTTGTAAAGAACACGTTCGTGGTGTTTGACCTGGAAACGACGGGTTTGGTGAATTCTCCGACGGGCGGAAAGATGGATGCGATCACGGAGATCGGTGCGGTGAAGATCATCGGCGGCGAGATCAAGGAAAAATTCACGACGCTTGTGAATCCGGAAAGAAAACTGGACGACGAGATCGTAAAACTGACGGGGATCACGGACGACATGGTGAAGGATGCACCGAAGATCGGGGAAGTCATCCCGGATTTTGTGAAGTTCTGCGACGGTTGTTTGTTGGTGGGGCATAATGTTCAGTTTGACTATAAATTTGTGCGTTATTATGCGGAGAAAGAAGAGTACGCCTTTGAATTCAAAACATACGACACTATGTCGCTTGCGCAGAGCATGCTTTTTCTTTCCAACTATAAGCTGAACACGTTGGCGGATCATTACGGGATCAGTTTCAATCATCACAGAGCGTGGGACGACGCTTTGACGACGGCAAAAATCTTTATTGAGCTGATAAAGGCAAAAAAATGCTTGCCAAAAGCGTAAGAAAGTGGTATAATTCAAATACTGAATACGTTAGCATGAGGATTGAGAGTGGTTATCCGCTCTCAAATCTTTTTATGTAAGGGCAGTAAGCGGAAAAGGAGCGGAAATGAAAGTAAAATCGGTGCAGGAGATCCAGACGGTATTGGAGCCGTTGGCGAGGGATCTGGGCGTGGAAATTTATGAGATCCTTTTCAAGCAGGGCAAGAATCCTTCCCTGACCGTGTTTCTGGATACCGAGAAAGCGGGCGGGATCGATCTGAACACTTGCGAGGCGTTTCACAATGCCGCAGACCCGGTCCTGGACGAACTGGATCCCACGTACGGTCAGCCGTATACGTTGAATGTATCAAGTCCCGGGCTGGATCGGCCGTTCAAGAAAGACAGGGACTATCTTCGTAACATCGGGAAGAAAGTGGAGGTCAAGCTTTACGCACCCTACAGGGGCGAAAAGTTTTTTGAAGCGGTTTTGGTAGATTATAACGGCGTTGGCGGCAATGTAACGCTGGATAAAAACGGCGAAGTATTCAAACTGAATCTGACGCAAATCGTAAAGATGTCGCAGGCAATCGATTTTGATTGAGCGGCGAATGAATCAAAAAGAAAAAACGAGGAGAATGCAATGGTTAGCAAGGAGTTCTTTGAGGCTTTATCCGATCTGGAAACGGAAAAAGGGATCAGCAGCGAAGTGTTTATAGAAGCGCTGCGGACGGCGCTGATATCCGCCTATAAAAAACAATATGAAGGCGGGGCGGGTGAAGTGGACATCAGGATCAATCCGGAGAAGAACAGCATCAGATATTTTACGGTTCGTACGGTTGTGGACGAAGTGGCCGATCGTGAGAAAGAGATTTCGCTTGCGGAGGCGCAGCTTCTGAAAAAAAGCTATAAAGTGGGCGATACCGTTTATGAAGAATTTATCCCGAAGGATTTCGGACGTATTGCGGCGCAGACGGCAAAGCAGGTGATTCTGCAGAAGCTGCACGAAACGGAGCGGGACAATACGCTGAACGAATTCTCCGACAAGAAAGACGAATTGATGAGCTGTGTGGTGCGTAAAGTCGATGCGAAGAATGTATATGTAGAACTTGGTAAAGGTCAGATCGAAGGCGTCATGCTGCCGCAGGATCAGGTGCCCGGTGAGCATTACGAAGTGAACGACCGCATCAAAGTGTACGTGAAGAACATCAAAAACAGCGGCAAAGGTGCGCAGGTACTGGTATCGCGCACGTCGGCAGGGCTGGTTAAGCGCCTTTTTGAGAACGAAGTCCCGGAGATCAAAGCGGGTACGGTTGTGGTAAAATCCATTTCCCGTGAAGCGGGGCAGCGTACCAAGATGGCGATCTACAGCGAAGACCCGCAGGTAGATGCAGTCGGAGCTTGCGTCGGAAACAAAGGCGCGCGCGTGAATGCAGTCGTTGCAGAGCTGGGCGGAGAGAAGGTAGATATTATTCAGTGGAGCGAAAATCCGCTGGAGTTCATAGCAAAAGCTCTTTCACCTGCGAAGGTCATATCCGTTACGCAGATCGACGAGAAATCGGCGGTCGCGGTGGTCCCTGATGACAAGCTTTCATTGGCGATCGGCAGGGACGGACAGAATGCGCGCCTTGCAGCGCGGCTGACGGGCTGGAAGATCGACGTAAAGAGCGAGAGTGCGGCAGCGAAGATGGAAGAATTGCACCGCGCGGAAGAAACGGAGGCTGAGCCGGCTTCGGAAGAATAAGTTCCGCGATCGGGCGAATCGGAGAGGTGAGTTTTCTTGAAAGTGAAAAAAATTCCCATGCGGATGTGCATAGCGTGTCATGAAATGAAGCCGAAAAAGGAAATGCTGCGGATCGTGAAGCCGAAGGAAGGCGATGCGTTCATCGATTTTTCCGGAAAAGCTGCGGGGCGCGGTGCATATATCTGCGATAATCCGGAATGCATCAGAAAACTGAAAAAAATGCGGCTTTTGAACAAGACATTTTCCTGCGAGATAGCGCTTCCGGTTTACGACGCGATCGAGGAGGCATTTTTTGCAAAGAAGTAAAGCGGAAGGGTATATCGGGCTGTGCATGAAAGCGGGTAAACTGACGTGTGGGTTTAACGCCGTGGAAGTGCAGAAAGGCCGCGTATATCTGCTGTTATTATGCGCTACAGCGAGCGAGAATGCGAAAAAGAGTGCGCGAAAACTCGGTGAGAGATTCGGCTGCGAAATTATGGTCCTGAACGGAAAGACACTGGAAGACGTTACGGGACGGATAAATTGCAAGTTGGCTGCCGTGCGGGACGAGAATCTGGCAAAAGCGATCTTGTCGGCGGCGGATGAAAATTACAGAATTTATGCGGGAGGCAAAATTTAGCAAGATGGCAGAAGCAAAAAAGAATTACTCGAACATCGAAAAGATCAATTCTCTTCTGGGGGCGGAAGGGATCGGATCGCTGCTGAAAGAAGTGCAGGGAACGGAAAAGAAGGTCGGGGATATTCTTCGGAAATTATCCGATCTGGAAAACGCGGCGAAGGCGCGTGCGCAGGGAGAGAGTGCGCCCGCAGAGCCTGTTGCCGCCGAAGCACCTGCAAAGTCTGCAAAAACAGCTCCCGAACCGATAAAAACAGAGGAGAAAGCGCAGCCTGAGCCGAAAACGGAAAAGGTTGAGCCCGTTAAAGCGGAACCGATTAAACCGGAACCGCCGAAAGCTGAGCCTGCGGCGGAAAAACCGGCGGAGACAGAAAAACCTGTAAAACCTGCAGTGAAGGCGGAACAGGAAAAACCTGCTGCAGCGGCGGAAGAAAAGAAAACGGAACCGATGAAGGAAACGCCGAAGCCGCAGACAGAAGTAAAAGAAGAGCCGAAATCCGAGCCTGTAAAAGCGGAAAAGCCGCAGGAAAAAGCGGAACCCGCAAAGGCGGATGCTGAAAAAACGGAACAGCCCCGTTCCGCGGCACGGCCGGTCGAAGTGCGTACACAAAAACGCGGCGGGATGGAAGAACAGGTGATCCGCACGCAGTATGCGGATCGTCGCAATGCCCGCACGTATGTGCCGGCGCCGGAGCGTCCTGCGCGTCCTCCCCGCCAGGAAAATAACACACAACAGCAGGCATCCCGTCCTCCCAGAACGGATCGGCCGGAAAGACAGGATTCGGCATACCAGCGCCCCGGCATGCAGGGGCAGGGTGCGCGTACACCGTACGCAAACGGACGCCCTGCACAGGGAGCGCAGCAAGGTCGGCCTTACGGCACGCGGCCTCCGATGCAGAATCGTCCGACGCAGGGAATGCGCCCGGGCGCGGGGAAACTGAGCGCGGCAATTCCGCCGGTAGCTCCGCCGAGCAAGAATTTTTCCGCTCCGGCGAAGAAAAAAGCTTCCTACGAAAAGCCGTATGTGGAACAGAAGCGTACGGTCAGCAAACGCGCTCTGATCAAACAGCAGGTATCCGTTTCGGATTTCGACGAAGATAAGAGCGGATACAGGAAGCTGCGCGTCAAAAAGCAGAAACAGCAGGCCGTGCAGACGATCAAGATCGAGCATGCCGTGGTTACGACGGAGAATATTCCGTTGAAGGTGCTGAGTGAAAAACTCGGTATTACGGCGGTGGAGATCACAAAGCGTCTGTTTAAAGAGGGGATCGCCAAGACGATCAACGATTCTTTGGATTACGACACGGCGGCATATATAGCAAACGATTTGGGAATCGAATTGGAATACAAGCCTGAAAAGACGGCGGAAGAAGCGCTGGATGAAATCTACAATGCGGAAACGGCAGGCGGCGAAGGCGCAGTTACGCGTCCTCCGGTCGTAACGGTGATGGGACACGTCGATCACGGTAAGACTTCGCTTCTGGACAAGATCCGCAGTACGAACGTTACGGCGGGCGAAGCGGGCGGAATCACGCAGCACATCGGTGCGTATTCCGTAACGGTGAAAGGCAAGACGATTACCTTCCTGGATACTCCCGGACATGAAGCGTTCACGGCAATGCGTGCGCGCGGAGCATCGGTAACGGATATTGTCGTTCTCGTGGTTGCGGCGGACGACGGGATCATGCCGCAGACGGTGGAAGCGATCAACCACGCGAAGGCGGCGGATGTTCCGATCATTGTCGCGGTCAATAAAATGGATAAGCCGGAAGCAAATCTTGAGAGAGTGAAACAGGGGCTTACGAACAACGGACTCGTTCCCGAAGAATGGGGCGGCGATGCGATCGTGGTTCCGGTTTCGGCGAAGACGGGTGCAGGCATCGACGACCTTTTGGATGCGATCAATCTGGTTGCGGAAGTGAAGGAGTTGAAAGCGAATCCGAATCAGATGGCTCGCGGTACGATCATCGAAGCGAAGCTGGACAAAGGCAAGGGGCCTGTGGCGTCGGTGCTGATCCAGAACGGTACGTTGCATACGGGCGACAATATTATTTCAGGTACGACGACAGGCCGTGTGCGCGCCATGATCGACGACAAGGGCAGAACGGTCAAAGCGGCCGGACCTTCGATGGCAGTATCCATCCTGGGACTGGAAGAAGTCCCGAATGCGGGAGATTCCATCATTGCGGTCGAGCAGGATAAGCTGATGAAGCAGGTTCAGGATGAGCGCAAGCGCAAAGAGAGCGAGTCGATGGTGAAGTCGCAGACGCGCGTTACACTGGACGATGTATTCGGAAAGATCGCGGAAGGAAAGATCAAGGGCTTGAACATCATCGTAAAAGGCGATGTGCAGGGCTCTGTGGAGGCTGTAAAGCAGTCGCTTCTGAAACTTTCCAACGACGAAGTCCGTGTGAATATTCTGCACAGCGGCGCGGGTGCGATCACGGAATCGGACGTAATGCTTGCCGATTCTTCGAATGCAATTATTGTCGGATTTAACGTGCGTCCCGATACAAAGGCGAAAGCGCTGGCAGAGCGCAGCGGCGTGGATGTGCGTACGTACAGGATTATTTACGAGCTGCTGGACGATATCCAGGCGGCGCTCAAAGGCATGCTGGCACCGAAGTACAAAGAAGTCATGACGGGCAAATGCGATGTTTTGCAGACGTTCAAGATCACGGGCGTCGGAATGGTCGCCGGCTGTTATGTTACGGAAGGCAAGATCGTACGCAGCGGAAAATTGCGTATTTATCGCGATAACGTGATGATCGTGGAAGGCGCGGTTCGTCAGCTCAAGCGGTTTAAGGACGATGTGAAGGAAGTTTCGGGCGGATTTGAATGCGGCGTGAGTATCGAAGGCTTTGACGGAATCAAAGTCGGAGATGTTATCGAATGTTATGTTACCGAGGAAATACCCGCGTAATAAGCGGTCGGGTGTTTGCTTGGCTGAAAATGAACGGAAAGGAGGAATGCGGTCATGAAATCATTGAGAGCGGAGCGCCTTTCTGCGGAATATCAGAAAGCGGTTTACGAAGTTATCTCTACGAAGCTGAAGTATAAGACGAATAAGATCCGCGGGGTCGTGAGCGTAACGAAAGCGGATGTGTCGCCGGATCTGAAAAATGCGAAGATCTATATCAGTGTTCTGGGAAAAACGGCGGAAGAAGCGGATGAGACGTTTGCGGCGATTTCTGAGCATGCGGGGTTCATCCGTTATGAACTGGCGCACATGATGCAGATGCGCACGGTTCCGGAACTGCATTTCTTGCGGGACGGCACAATGGAATACGGAGATAAGATCGACCGTATCATCAAAGAGATCCATAAAGAAGAGGGGCAGAATTAAAATGCCCTTTTTCCCGTTTCGAGGATAAAGAGAGCGGGAAAAACAAATGCGCACGAATTACAGTGCGATACGGAGAGAAAAGAATTGACGTTAAAAGAAATAGCGCAAAAACTGAAACAACTGAAAAGCGCAACGATTTTCTGCCATATGCGTCCGGACGGAGATACGTTGGGCGCGGCGATGGGGCTTAAGTGTCTGATGGAGAAAAACGGTGCGAAGATTACGGTAGTATGTGAAAGCCCCGTGCCGTCCAAATTTTATTTTCTGGAAGGGATGGATAAGATCGGGACGGAGCCGGATACGCAATCGCAGGCTTATATTGCGGTCGATTCAAGCGAAATCCATCGCTTGGGAGCGCTCGGCGATGCGTTTGAGCGTGCAAAGAAGCCGAAGTTTAATATTGACCATCATATATCCAATTCCCGTTACGGGGATTATTGGTTTGTCGAGGAACGTGCGGCGACCTGTGAGATCATGACGGAGCTTGCGTCGTATCTGACGGATTCGATGGATGCTCGTACGGCAAATTATTTCCTTTTGGGATTAAGTTCAGATACGGGGAATTTTGCGCATAAAAACGTTACGGAAAGCACGTTTTTGGCGGCGGCGAAGCTCGTTTCGTGCGGCGCGGATATCAATGCGGTCCAGTACAATATGTTCAAAAAGCAATCGGCGGCGCGTGCTTTGCTGTTCGGTCGCACGATGAGCCACATACGCTATTTTGAAGAAGGACGGATCGCCTTTATATGCGTTACGCGCGAACAGTTGAAAGCGGCCGATGCTACGTCGGATGTAACGGAAGGCTTTATTGATTTTCCGTTGTCTGTAGACGGAGTGGAAGTAGCGGTATGCTTGTTGGAAACGGCGGACAACCGATTCAAGATCTCATTGCGCAGCAAAGGTAAGACGGATGTGAATGCCGTGGCGGCCGTGTATGGCGGCGGCGGGCATATCCTTGCCAGCGGTTGTATGATTTCGGGATGTCTGGAAGAAGTAATCGATAAGCTCTGCTATACGATCCGGCAGCATCTGATTGACTGAAACATAAGGAGTGCGCCGCTTTAAGCGGCGCATTTTTACAGCAGAAAACGGGGCCGGAATACAGGACGGCTTCGGCAAAATAGCAGGAAGGAGAAGACAGATGGAGAGCTTGCAAAACAAGAGCGGATTTATCAATCTGAATAAGCCTTCGGGGATCTCCAGTGCGGCGGCGGTGGCGAAGGTCAAGCGCCTTACGCACATGCCGTGCGGCCACATGGGGACGCTTGATCCGATGGCGAGCGGTGTTTTGCCGGTGGCGGTAGGGAATGCTTCCAGGCTTTTTGATTATCTTTTAAACAAAGAAAAGATCTACCGTGCTGTTTTTCGGTTCGGAGAGGAGACCGACACACTCGATGCAATGGGCACAATCATGCAATCGGGAAAAAAGGTTCCGGATGAATCGGAAATAAACGATAAATTGCATCTGTTTATCGGTGAGATAGAACAGGTCCCGCCTGCATACAGCGCTAAGAGTGTCAACGGCGTTCGCGCGTATCAATTGGCACGGCAGGGGAAAGAAGTAAAACTGGCGGCGAAGAAGGTTCGCATATCGAAAATCAATCTGACACGGCGGGTGTCGGAAGATGCTTTTGAATTTTGTATCACGTGCGGCGGAGGAACGTATATAAGGTCGTTGGCGCGTGATATTGCGCGGGCTTGCGGTACGGTTGCGGTTATGACATCTTTGGTACGGGAGAAAAGCGGATATTTTACGCTTGAAAACTCTGTTTCGCCCGAGGAACTGACAGAAAACTGGGAAGGACGGCTGATTGCTCCGGATCTTGTGTTTGATATGCCCTCTGTGGATTTTGACGGAAAAGATGCGTTAAAGCTTCGGAACGGTCTTTCGCTGGAGTTCCAAGGCGGAGACGGAGAATATAAACTTT
>CASEWU010000115.1 GCA_949291725.1 uncultured Bacillota bacterium | reverse complement strand
TGTTTTATTCAAAATAAAAAAAAAATTGGGTTGTCACCTAAAAAAAATCTTGGGCTTACCGCCGCCTTCCTCTACTTATAAATTCCGGGCGGAACTTTGTTCCGCCCTGCCGATCAAAACCGATTATTTCCGATTTTCACGTTTTTCTTTCAGTTCCTGCTGACGCGCTTTTTCCGCTTCCAGAACCGCCTTATCCTTCGGCTTTACAACCAACAGGATAACAATCGCAATCAGGCAGAGGACACCGATACCGAGGAAAACAACAGAAAGAATGTTGTTCTGCAGCCAATACGTAGCACCCGGAATCACATCCGCTTCTGCCGTAATGTTGATGATCTTGAATGCAGTCGGAAGAGTTTCCGTCTTGCCCTGCTGATCATCCACCGTTACCGTTACTTTATAGAATCCCTTTTCCTGCGGTACAAAGCTCAATGTGCTCGTAGGATTCCATTCGTATGCGTTATCGCCTTCATCTTCTCCCAAAGACGAGTCGTATTTACTGATTTCGATCCACTCGCCCAAATCCGCGATCGTTCCGTTTTCCTCTGCTTTTTTCAGCTGGTCAAGCGAAGTGATCGAAACACCCTGCTTTACGGCAAAGCGATACAATGCATACTCGGTTTTGTACCCCGAAAGCGCGACGATCTCAAAATCATCGACCGTATACGTTACATCCACATAACCGATCTCATCCGTTTCAGGTTCTTCGATGTATGCACCGTTATAATCCACGCGGAAGGTAAAGACAGCAACATTTTTCAGCTCCATTACGTTCGAAGAACTGATCTCAGTCTTCTCACCGTTTTCCTTCAAGCCGACCATCGCGTTGCCCGAATTGTTCGTAGGAACTACACTGAACGCATAATCCCCTTCCGTATTTACGGGAATGCGAAGCTCATCGTAATCGCCGCTTACCGTCTGTACGGAACTGCTGCCCGTCCAGTAATAAACCGTAAAGCTCATGTCCGTGTATCCGCACGTAGCATCTTCAATATACGGTTTCAAGGAAGGAATATAATAATAAGCTCCCGACCCTACCTGAATGCTTTTGCCGTCCTTCATGCTTGCTTGCGTAACTTTTGCCTGGTATTCCTCGATCTTCGCCGTATTCTCCGTTCCGTCTGAAGAATAGAATGCCATTTCAGGTCTTGCGTTCGTCAGCGATGCGTCTCTGGGATCAACCATTTTGATATGTCCCGTCGCTGCATCTTTCTCTGCATACCATTCAATAAAATAGTACGCGCTGTTCGAATTGTTGTCTTCCAGTTCGTATGCAATGCTCAGGGTGCCGTAGCCCGCATCGGTGAATACGCCCTCAGCAAAATCGTTTTCAAAGAAATATTTGCTCGTATCCAGATCTCTGTAACCGACCAGCTCTCCCGCGTCGTCAAAAGCCGCTTCCACAGTCTCTTCCGTGCCGTCGTTCTCTTCCGTTACAGGCATTCCGTCCACAAGATAGAAACGCTCGGGAGTTTTTGCCGTTGAACATACGTCAATTGCAATGTAATCGAACTCTACCTTTGCGCCAAGCTTGAACTGCCTGATCTCGCTGTCGATCACAAGCACCGGCGCCGTATCGTCCGTGATCTCTTTATTATCATTGAGGCGGAAGCTCTGCCCGTTCAATGATTTGATGCTGAACGTTACGCTGCTTTCTTCCGCCGTTTCGGCAGTGAAAGTAAGCGGAGCGATCGGCGTAGTTGCAGAACTGGACGCATACTTTGCGTAATTCATACCGATGTTCGTGAACGTACCCGCCTTTACCGCGCTCGCATCGCCGCTCTTCACGCTCACGGCAAAATCGCCGAGGCCTTCCGTGCCTGCTTCTTCGGAAAGAGCCAACGTAATGTCCCCGTCCGCCGCACCGACTGTTACGGCTTCCGCTCCGTTCACGCTCGCTTTCAGATCGGAACCGTCGACCGTGAACACGATCTCATTGACCGTCTTCCCGTCCTTGCTCATGCTCATCTGCGTCGTTTCCATCGCAATTTTGAAAGATTCAAAGTCCGTATTCTGCAACGCAAACGTCATGCTGAAATACTGCACGGAACCCGCATCTCCGATTGCAGCCCCATCCGTAAACGTGTACCACTTCAACGCGAGATTTTTGTTGTATTTCACAAACGATCCCGTATCGGCATCACTGATCTTATAAGAAAGATAGTCTCCGGATTCCCCGTTCACGAGTTCCGCGCCTTCCGAATAAAAGATCGAATTCG
The DNA here is from genome assembly GCA_949291725.1 of uncultured Bacillota bacterium. Classification (GTDB taxonomy): domain Bacteria; phylum Bacillota; class Clostridia; order Christensenellales; family Borkfalkiaceae; genus Borkfalkia. The sequence continues at coordinate 8,728 of CASEWU010000115.1, read as the reverse complement.
TCGAAATAGACGCCTCCGCATTCGCATTCATAGAACCCATGAGCGTCGCGCACATAGCCGCCATGCAAAGCGCAAATGCAATTACCAATGCAAGTATGCTGACTTTTTGTTTGTTCATTCCCTTTGCTCCCAACACAAATTGAACGGGTACGGCTTGTCCGCCGTCCCATAAAATACTTGTACCTGTTTATTTTACCTTATAAAGGGGCTTTTGTCAAACGCATTTTTTCTCTTTCAACAAATTTTTACCCTTTTCTCTCGCCTAAATACCGATTTTTACAATTCAATCACAATTTCAAAGCTTTTTCCAGATCAAAATGCTTCCAGGGAGATACGTCGGCAGGCGGCTCCGCCATGAACCGCAACCGCTCCCTCGTAACCGGATGCGTAAACGCCAGCGAGTACGCCCAAAGTGCCAGTCCGCCTTTTTTCGCGTTTTCGCCGCCGTAGCGCATGTCTCCGTACACGGGCGTTCCGATCCCCGCCATCTGCACACGGATCTGATGCGTCCTGCCCGTATGCAGTTTTACCCGCACCAAAGAACAGCCGCCCTTCTCTTCCAGAACTTCGTAATCCAAAGACGCCATTTTGGCTCCGTCCGTCGTCTGCGTGCAGATATAAACCATATTGTTGACCGAATTTTTCTTTAAATAATTTACAAGCGTACCCTGCTTTTCCTTCGGACAGCCGACCAACACGGTCAGATATTGCTTTTCGAAATCGCCGCTCCGCATCTGCTCTGCCAGCCGCGAGGCTGCTTTGCTCGTCTTGGCAAATACCATCACCCCGCCCGTCGGACGATCCAACCGATGAACCAGTCCGATGTATACGTTCCCCGGTTTATTATAAGTTACTTTCACATAACGGCGCACCGCTTCCAGCAAACTGTCGTCGCCGCTCTCATCCCCGCAGGAAGGCACCCCCTGCGGTTTCATCACTACGATGATATGATTGTCCTCGTATAATATGTTCAGATCATTCATGAATGAACATCCCTCCTGCTCCGCAAGGAAGCGGGATCCCTTCTTCCGTGGCAATCCCTACCTCGTATGCATCGATCTTACCGCTGTATCCTTTCAGACACAGCGTCAAAATATTGTTCAGTACCATCGGCTGTAAGCCCGTCGTATAGCTGTTGATCAGCATGAACAGCGGATCCTCCGCAAGAACCTGCGCGCACAGCTGCACAAACGAATACAGGCTGTCCTCGATCTTCCAAAGTTCTCCGCCCGGCCCTCTGCCGTACGAGGGCGGATCCATGATGATCGCATCGTACCGGTTCCCGCGGCGGATCTCCCGCTGCACAAACTTCTTGCAGTCATCCACAATATACCGGATCCCGTTCGCGATCCCCGAAAGCCGCGCATTCTCGCCCGCACGCTCCACCATGCCTTTCGCCGCGTCCACATGCACCACTTCCGCACCCGCTTTCGCACACGCGACCGTCGCGCCGCCCGTATACGCAAAAAGATTCAGAACTTTGATCTTTCGGCCGGCTCCTTTGATCAGAGACGACATTCTGTCCCAGTTCACTGCCTGTTCCGGGAAAAGCCCCGTATGTTTGAATCCCATCGGCTTGATCTTAAATTTCAGATCTTTGTATCCGACCGTCCATTCCTCCGGCATCGGTTTCCGATACTCCCAGGCGCCGCCGCCCTTTTCACTGCGGCGATACACCGCATGGATCCCCGGATACGCAAACAGATCTCTCTGCGCTTCCCAGATCACCTGCGGATCGGGCCGCAGCAAAACGATGTCTTTCCAACGCTCCAGCTTATAGCCGCCGCCCGTCGCTATGATTTTATAATCTTGCCAATCTTCGGCAATCCGCATTTTTTACCTCTTCGGAACAGCGTTCCGATCTCTTATTTTTTCACGACCGTGATCGTCGCCTTTTCGTCGCCGATCTCCCAATCTTTCGTATAACCTTGCGCCACGCCGCTTTCCACGCGATCCGCCAGCACAACCGAAGCGATCGCGTCCTTATGCGACGCAAGAACTTTCGCCGTTTCTCCCGACGCCGTATAATACACGTCGATATGATCGGTTACTTCGAATCCCGCTTCCTTGCGCATCGTCTGGATCTTGGAGATCAACTCCCTTTCGATCCCTTCTTCGATCAGTTCGGGAGTCAGACGCGTATCCAATGCCACCGTGATGCCCTTATCGCTCGCCGCCACATATCCCTGCGCGCTTTCCGTAGAAACGAGAAGATCTTCTTCCGTCAATTCTACTTCCGCGCCGTTGATCTGCGTGCGGAACGTGCCGCCGTTCTTCACCGCTCCGACTACCGCCGCCCCGTCGCAGGTCTCCAAAAATGCACGGATACCGTTCAGCAATTTTCCGTACTTCGGTCCAAGCGTCTTCATCTGCGGCTTAAGTTTGTACGTTACCAGCGCCGATGCGTCTTTCGCAAATTTCATGCTCTTGATGTTCAGCTCGTCCAGGATCACGCCCTGCAACTCTTCGTTCAGATCCAGATCCCGTTCGGTCGCCACGATCATCTCCGCAAGCGGCTGACGGTTTTTCAAAGAACCCGCATTGCGCGCAGACCTTCCCAGGACTACGATCTCCAGCACCGAATCCATTCCTTTTTCAAGATCGGGATCGATCGCGCTTTCGTCGCAGACAGGGAATCTGCACATATGCACCGACTTCGGCGCGTCTTTATAGAAATTAGGAACAAGATTGCGATAGATCTGCTCCGCCACAAACGGAGTGAACGGCGCAGTCAGTTTCGCAAGCGTTACCAGCACGGTGTACAGCGTCGTGTAAGCCGCCGCCTTGTCGTCCGTCATCTCTTTGCCCCAATAACGCTCTCTGCCGCGGCGCACATACCAGTTGGAAAGAACATCCACAAAATCCTGCAACGCCCGCGCACTGTCCGTAATATTATATTTGTTCAATCCCTCGTCCACCGTTTTGATCAGCGTGTTCAGCTTGGACAGGATCCACTTGTCCATCAGGGAAAGTTTGCATTTCTTCAGATCGTACTTGCTCGGATCGTATTTATCGATCTCCGCATACAGTACAAAAAACGCGTATGAGTTCCACAGCGGGCCCATGTAGCGGCGTTGCGCTTCCGACACCGCTTCCGGATAGAAACGCGAAGGGATCCACGGCGCGCTGGAAGTATAGAAATACCACCGCACGGCATCGCTGCCCTGTTTGTCCAGTACGCTCCAGGGATCGACGACGTTCCCCTTATGCTTGGACATCTTCACGCCGTTTTTGTCGTTGACATGCCCCAATACGATACAGTTTTTAAAAGGTGCTTTCCCGAACAGGATCGTTGAAATGACCAGCAGCGTATAGAACCATCCGCGCGTCTGATCCACCGCTTCCGAAATAAAATCGGCAGGGAAAGTTTCATCGAAAAGATCTTTGTTTTCAAACGGATAATGATACTGCGCAAACGGCATGGAGCCCGAATCGAACCAGCAGTCGATCACTTCCGGCGTACGCTTCATCGTTCCGCCGCATTCACATTTAAAGGTGCAGCTGTCAATGTACGGGCGGTGCAGCTCGATATCTCCTTCGATGCCGCAAAGCTCTTTCAGTTCCGCCTTGCTTCCGATCACGTGCACTTTGCCGCAATCCGGGCATACCCACACGGGAAGCGGCGTTCCCCAATAGCGGTCGCGCGAAAGCCCCCAGTCGATCACGTTCTCCAGGAAATTGCCCATGCGCCCCGACTTGATCGTCTCCGGCATCCAGTTGACGGAATTGTTCGCCTTGATCAGTTCGTCCTTGACCGCCGTTACCTTGATAAACCAGCTCTCACGCGCATAATACAGCAAAGGCGTGTCGCAGCGCCAGCAATGCGGATAACTGTGTTCATACATCATCTCTTTGAACAAGAGTCCCTTCTTTTTCAGAAGTTCGATCACACCTTTGTCCGCTTTTTTGACAAACGTACCGGCAAAATCCGTTACGGCAGGCTTGAAACAGCCGCGCTCGTCCACCATGTTGACCACGGGAAGCCCATACTTCTTTCCGACGCGATAGTCGTCTTCACCGAACGCGGGAGCAATATGCACGATACCCGTGCCGTCCGTCAGCGTTACATATCCGTCGCAGACGACATAGTACGCTTTTTCACGGAAAGAGCCCTTTGCATAGTCAAACAGCGGTTCGTATTCCGCAAATTCGTATTCCTTGCCCTTTTTCACGGACAAGACTTTGTAATTTTCAAAAAGCGACCCGACCAGTGCCTGCGCCAGCACATAATGCGCCCCGTCTTCCGCTTCGATCTCCGCATAATCTTCATCCGCGTTCATGCAAAGCGCCACGTTGGAAGGGAGCGTCCAGGGCGTCGTTGTCCACGCAAGAAAATAACTGTTTTCCAGACCCTTCCTGTGAAAACGAACGAAAACGGAAGTCTCTTTGACGTCTTTATACCCCTGCGCCACTTCATGAGAGGAAAGCGCCGTTCCGCAGCGCGGGCAATACGGCACGATCTTATGACCTTTGTACAAAAGCCCTTTTTTCCAGATCTCTTTCAGAGCCCACCAGACCGATTCGATGTATTTGTCATCGTAAGTAACGTACGGGTTTTCCATGTCAGCCCAGTATCCGACCCGTTCCGACATCTTTTCCCATTCGCCCTTATATTTCCATACGCTCTCTTTGCATTTCTTGATAAACGGTTCAATGCCGTATTTTTCTATATCCTGCTTACCGTCCATTCCCAGAAGTTTTTCCACTTCCAGCTCGACAGGGAGTCCGTGCGTATCCCACCCCGCTTTGCGCAGGACATGTTTGCCCTTCATCGTCTGGTAACGGGGAATGATATCCTTCATGACACGCGTAAGGATGTGCCCGATATGCGGCTTGCCGTTCGCCGTCGGAGGTCCGTCGTAAAACGAGAATTCCTCGCCGCCTTCGTTCTCTTTCACACTGTCTTCAAACACATGCTCTTTTTCCCAGAACGCGATCACGTCCTTTTCACGGTCGACAAAATTCATCGCCGTGTCAACCTTGGAATACAGCTTTTTATCCTGATCCATTGCCTTCTCTCCTTGCGGTAGTTTCACAATTTAAAAAGCCCTCCCTGTTTTCGGAAAACAAAGAAGGACCACCAAAACATACTTACATACGCCTTTTTTGATAACGCGGAAAAAATAACCGCGCACAAGACTACTTGGCTTTCCCGTTCGCCCCGCGTGCTGAAAGGGGATACCTTTTGCAAACTTCGTATCCCCTTTTCACCTGCCGGGGACTCTCTGAAAGAAGCCGCGCAAAAAGCTTGTCCTTTGTAAACGCAATTTATTCGTTTCTATTATTTTACCAGTCCTTCCGCAATTTGTAAAGCGATTTTGCATCCTTTCCTGTTTTTTGTGCGCTTCTTCAAAAAATCTCCTCCGCGCCTCAGTCCCGCCCCTTCCTTTGCAGTCCGTTCCGCCGCAGAAAATGCGCGTCCGATTCGTCCCCGTTCTTTCTGCCCGACAGAAAGGCATTCTTTAAAAAAATTCAAACATAGAAAGTACGTAAAGAAACATTTCCCTGAAAAAAACAATTCGCCGGGGCACGCGGCGATGGCTGCGCATGTGCAGTGCGGATTCCTGAAATTTTTTTTGAAAAAACAATACGCCGGGGCACTGCACGCCTGCCCCGGCTTCCTATATTTTCTAATCATAGTCTTCCATAATCTTGCTGATACGTACGAGGTCGGCAGGCGTTACAAAATTGACAATGCGTTCTCCGATCTTTCCGTTTTCCGATACCGCCACCGCAAGCAATTTCTTGTTTTCCTCAAACGCCGATAATATATCCTGCAGAGTATTCTTCTTTCCGAGATATTTATAGTACACGACAAGATCCGTTTCCGAAAGCACCGCTTCCACAGGGGTTTCCGAAAGCCAGACATCCGTATTCAGCCCGCGCTGGATCGCTTCGCCCAGTTCGCGGATGATGCGCCTGTTATTAATGATCCCGATCATGCGCTTTCCTCGATAAACGGGAAGATTGGAGTAGCCGGTCCTTGAAATCAGCAACACAGCCTGCCGCAAGGATAGTTCCGCTTCAATGCTGACGATCCGCTTCTCCTGCAAAGTTTCCCCGATCGTGGGCGGCGTACATACCAGGCGCTCGATCAGTCTGATCTGCTCCACAACTTCATCGCACGGCACCGCTATGATCTGCCCGTCCGTGCTCTGATGCACGATCGCGTTGCGCAATCGCGCATAATCCGTCAGGTCGTTTTCATATTTGCGGATCACCGAATTCTTTTCCGCGCATCTGCGGATCACATCCGTAAATGGCTGCGACGGTTTGAATCCGTACAGATCCCTCAGCTGTGCGTCGATCTTGTTATAACTGTTGATAAATTCCGTTGCATTGCGTTTATCCATATCGTCTCCTTGCCCCATCATTGTAACATCCTTTCGGGGAATTTGCAATACACTTCCGGAAATTTCGCCAAAACTTCAGAAATCTTCCCGACGCCTTCGCGCCAGACCTCTCGTCCGAACCGTTACCAATCTGTATTCGCGCGAAGGAACGATCGAAAAATCGCATTCGCGTTTCGTAGAGCGCATGAGGATCTCTCCTTCCGGGGAAGATACCTGGGCGATCCCTTCCCCGCTCATGCAGATCGGCACCCCCGAACAGAACGCGCTCGCCCGAAGCATGAGCTGCGGTGCAAAATCCTCTGCTTCGCCGAATACGCTGAAAATGACGTCCGCATCGCACAGAGCCAGCGTTTCGGCAACCAACGGATAAAACAAGTCCTCTCCCACACACAGTCCGATCTTGCCCGCACCCGTTTCATAAACCTTCAGGTGCGCTCCGCTCCTGAAATCCGTTTCCGCCGCATGCAGCATATCCGCCACGCCCAATATTTTGCCTTTTTCCGCGATCGCCGCGCTCTTGTGCTTGACGCCGCAGGAATCCGTATAGCACCCGCTCACAATAACGCAGCTAAGCTCTCGGCTTAAGATCGCCATATCCTCCAGTTTCGCCGTTTCTCCGGAAAGCTCCCTGCGGTAATCAATTTCCCCCAACCCATGAAAACCGAGTGCCAGCACATCGCAGCCGGAACGTGCGGCGCCTTCCGCACTTTCGCTCAGTTCTCCTTCCGTTACAAAATGGATTTTCATGCCAACCTCCCTCCTGCTTATTCTATACATTTCCCCGCAAAAGTGTTACGAAAGAAATTTTTTTCGGAGATTTTTTCTATAATGGCAGAATCGCTTGCAAATTACGTTCAATATGCTATAATTATCTCGGAACATTTTTGTTTCAGTTCTCGGGAGTTTTTATGCAACGAAAAATACGTCTGACTCCGGTGCGGTTTCTTGTGCTGGGGTATCTGGCTATTATTCTCATCGGGGCAATTTTACTGGTTCTGCCCCCTTCATCCAAAATTGACGGCGGCGCTCCGTTTATGGACGCTCTGTTTACCGCTGTTTCCGCTTCCTGCGTAACAGGACTTATCCTGCACGACACTTATCTGTATTGGTCGCCGCTCGGGCAGGTTGTCATTCTCATCCTCATCCAGATGGGCGGCATCGGATTTATGACAGTCGTATTTACTCTGTGGAAGATCGGCGGAAAAAAAATCGGGCTGAAAGAGCGCATGTTCATGCAGGAATCCGTCAACGCACCCGTCGTCGGCGGTATGATGCGACTGACAATGACCATCCTGATCGGGACTTTAATTTTCGAAGCGCTCGGGGCGTTTGTTCTTTGTTTTCGGTTCGTGCCTGATTTCGGATGGGGAAAAGGCATCTGGTTTGCGGTTTTCACATCCGTTTCCGCTTTCTGCAACGCGGGTTTTGACCTCATGGGCGCAACGGGAGAAGAATTTGCCTCCCTTACAGCCTATTCCGGAGATCCGATCATCTGCATTGCAATCCCGCTCCTCATCATTATCGGCGGATTGGGATTTTTTGTCTGGGACGACCTCAAAGAACATAAATTCCGTTTCCGCAAATGCGCACTGCATACGAAACTGGTACTCGTTACCACGGCCGTGCTGATCGTCGTTCCGACCGTCATCATTATTATTGCGGAAAACGGTCTGCCTTGGCAGGAAAGAATTCTTTCTTCCTTCTTTACAGCCGTTTCGCCGCGCACCGCGGGATTCAACGTTTTGCCCCTGTCGGGAACGGGCGCTGTCAAAGAAGCCGTCATCTTTACGACCATTCTTCTCATGTTTGTCGGCGGATCTTCCGGCTCCACGGCAGGCGGCATCAAAACCAATACGTTTGCAACACTGTGCCTGTCCCTGCTGTCTCTGCTGACCGGAAAACGTTCGGTGGAATGTTTCGGCCGCCGCATTGACGAGGAAAATGTCAAAAACGCGCAGCAGTTTGTAACTTTATACCTGCTTCTGGCTTGCGCGGCCGTCATCGTTATCTGCCTGCTGGAACAGAACAATCCCACCGTTACATCTTTGACTGATGTCGTTTTTGAAGTATTTTCTGCGATCGGCACCGTTGGATTAACGCTTGGGATCACCCCGACTCTCTGTATCGGATCGGAAATCATTCTTGCTTTCCTCATGTATCTGGGCCGGGTCGGATGCCTTACATTCATGCTGTCCCTGCGCACCCCCAACGAGCCGGCCGCCGCCCTCCCCATGGAAAAAGTACGCATCGGCTAAACTTTTGCTGTATTTTTTAAGAAACGTATTGCGATTTTGAATTCGAAATCGCTTCTAAAAACTTCTCCGCCTCACGTGCGGAAATAAAAAGAAGAAGGTTTATATGAAATCTGTTTTGGT
>CASEWU010000114.1 GCA_949291725.1 uncultured Bacillota bacterium | reverse complement strand
TATTTTGCACAAGCGGAATTTTTAACACAAACGAATAGGGCTTTGTTCCGAGAAAATATTCTGCGTTGGGATTATGGTCCTGTCGTAAAAGAAGTTTATGACGCATATAAGAGCAACCAAAGGTTTCCGATTACAGAGGCGCCCGATACGCATATAGATACAGATACAGAGTATATTTTGAAAAAAGTATATAAAAAATATGGCAAATATTCGGCAGGCTATTTGGTGGAACTTACGCATCGTGAAATTGCATGGAAGGAAACAAAAAAGGACGAAGTGATTCCTTTACAGGCGATAAAGAATACTTTCTCTGACTGTATTCTTGATTTTTAAAAAATAATAACCATAGAGAATCCCCCGGCGCTCAACCGGGGGAGTTCTTGGGATTTTCGTTATCGGTTTCTGGTGGGGTGTAATTGGGGTGTAACGCCTGAACTCCTTTATTTATAAGGGATTCAGCGTGTGCTGCCGCGGTTCATATCCTTTAAGACAAATTCGCTGTTTCTGCCTATAATGACGCAGTTTTGCACTTCGGCGGCTTTTTTCAGTAATTGTTGTTCCGCCGCAATGATATTTACTTCTGTTTTCCACGCATCGCTGCCAAGCGAAAGGGTGCGGCCGTAATGCAGGGGCATCGCTACCTTCTTTTTGGCAAGGGTATCCGCCACATAGCTTTCGGAAAGCTCATATTGTTCGGCTATTTCGGAGATGATTTCGCGGTCGATATAGGCAAAGCCCAACAGGTCGGCCATGCGTTTGCCGAGTTCTCTCCCGCCGCTGCCGAACTCACGGCTGATCGTTATGATTTTTCTCATTCCGCACCTCAACTTTGTCGCTTGATTTTTGACACGTTTCTAAAAAAGCCTTTGAATATTTATTGCTCAGACGTACAAACAGTCCTTTTTCGCGCTTTGTAAGTACGTTAAATGCTCTTAACTCATAAGCGATCATTACGTCTGCCGTCTTTTGTGCAAGCTCTACTCCCTTATCCGTAAGGGAGAGGGGCTTGTTTTTTTTATTGCCTTCGATCTTTCCGAGGGTAATATATCCCTCGGCTTCCATTTTTTTAATGGCGGAGCTTACGGTATATTTGTTCATAAACAGAAAATTGGCGATGTCCGTTTGGGTGACGTTTTCCTCCATATATCGCAGCGCATACAGTATCCAGAATACGGCGTCCGATATGCCGCTTTCGGCAGCAATCGCTTTGTAGCGCTCGTTGACCTGCTTTGTAAGGCTGCTGTACAACCTGAATTATTCCTTTTCCTCATTGGTCATGGCGGATCCCTCCGATCGTATTTTTCTCCATTATATGTGATAGTGGGAAAAAAGTCAAGTAAAATAGTGTCAAATCACATCATTTCAGTTGACATAAATAGTGTCATTTCCTATAATATTATACTGTTGACGATGAGCCGGGCGAAAGATAGAGGCGGTCTTTTCAAACGGCACAAGTCATAAAAAGGAGTATTGTACATGAAATTACTGTTGCACTTTATGAAACCCTATACATACATCGGCATCGATTTAGGCACGAGCGGAACAAAGCTTCTGCTCGTCGCCGCAGACGGCAGCATTTTAGCGGAAAACACGCAAAGCTATCCCGTATTTTACCCGTATCCCGGTTGGAGCGAACAAAATCCAGAGGATTGGTTCGCCGCGGCGATGCGCAGCTTGAACGAGCTGCTCAAGGGGCAGAACAAAGCCGCCGTCAAGGGCATCTCCTTCGGCGGGCAGATGCACGGGCTGGTCGCGCTCGACAAAGACGATACGGTCATCCGCCCCGCCATCCTTTGGAACGACGGCAGGACGGAAAAACAGACGGCATATCTTAACGAAGTCATCGGTAAAGAGAAGCTGTCCGCATACACGGGCAACATCGCGTTTGCGGGGTTTACCGCGCCCAAAATTTTGTGGATAAAGGAGAACGAGCCCGAAAACTTTGCCCGCATCGCCAAGATCATGCTGCCGAAAGATTACCTCGCGTACCGTTTGAGCGGCGCGTTCTGCACCGATTTTTCGGACGCGAGCGGGATGCTCCTGCTGGACGTCAAAAACCGCCGATGGAGCAAAGAAATGTGCGAAGTCTGTGGTATATCGGAAGAACAGCTCCCGAAACTGCATGAAAGCTATGAAGTTGTTGGCACGCTGAAAAGGGAGATCGCGGAGGAACTCGGGCTGCCTGTCGAAGTTAAAATTATCGCGGGCGCGGGGGACAACGCCGCGGCTGCCGTGGGCACGGGCGTCGCCGGCGAGGGCGGCTGCAATATCTCTTTGGGCACGAGCGGAACGCTGTTCGTTTCTTCCGAAAAATATAGGGAGGACAAGGTCAACGCCCTGCACAGCTTCTGCCATGCGGACGGCGGCTGGCACCTGATGGGTTGTATCCTTTCGGCGGCGTCCTGCAACGCGTGGTGGTCGGATCATATCTTACAGACGAAGGATTACGCGAAGGAGCAGGAGGGGCTGGAAGAACAGCTCGGCAAAAACGACGTGTATTTCCTGCCGTATCTCATGGGCGAACGCTGCCCGCACAACGACGTGAATGCGCGGGGCGCATTTATCGGGATGCGTCCCGATACGACGAGGAAACAGATGACGCTCGCGGTGTTGGAGGGCGTAACGTTTGCTTTGAGAGATTGCATGGAAGCGGCGAAAAAGAACGGCGTTACGGTAGAGCGTACAATGCTCTGCGGCGGCGGGGCGAAGAGCCCGCTCTGGCGCAAGATCGTTGCGAACGTGATGAATATGCCCGTGGACATCCCGCAGACGGAGCAGGGGCCTTCCTACGGTGCGGCAATGATCGCCATGGTCGGCTGCGGCGAGTATCAAACGGTAAAGGAAGCGGCAAAGGCAATCGTGCGGGTGAAGGAAACGGTTTTGCAGAATGAAAAAATCGCTACCTTCTATGCGCAGCGGTATAATCATTTTACGAAACTGTACCCTGCGTTGAGAACTGTATATTGACACATGAGCTAAGACATATCTTGATATTATGGTTGATTGTCGGAGGTATAGAGAATGAGCTATTATTCGGCGTGTCCGTACTGCGGACATAAGCTGTTGAAAGGGGAAGAAGGTACAAGCGTAGAGGTACCGTGCCGCAAGTGCGGCAGATTGATCTGTGTGCAAATAGCAGATGGGAAAATCAGTACCTTTTACGCAGAAGTTGGAAGAAGCCCTAAAAATGGAGCAGGAAGGTCTCGGACAAACAGTTCGGGATCTTTTTCTCTGAATAATCAATAATTATTGATTATATCATACAAATAGCATTGAATAAAAACCATTTCTATTGAAGTAAAATATCAATAGGAGTGGTGATATGGATTCCAAACAGATATTTGACAGAGTAGAGAGCATTCGCATCAAGAAAGGTTTGTCGGTCTATGCGATGAGCGACAAGGCAGGGATTTCGCATAATACCTACGGGTTATGGAAAACGCGGGGAACGCTTCCAACGGTAGATACTTTGGAGGCGATCTGCGATGTTTTAGAAATTCCGTTCGTATATCTTTTTACCGATGTGGACGAAAACCGTTTGGATGCGGAACAACTTGAATTGTTGAGTCTGTGGAAGAATCTGACGCCGGAGAGGAAGAAACTCATTTTTCTGACGCTCAAGGAAATGCAGAAATAAAAATTTTGTCAGACGGAGCAGAAATCATAATAGGAAGAGATGCCCCTGGCAAATAGAGCTAAATCGCCGTTGATTTAGTCTATTTGTCAGGGGCTTATTTTATATAGCTCAAATTGCAACCCGATTGCGGTCGATTTAGTTCGGCCGCAGTCGGGCTTTTTTCATTTACGGTCGAAATCTGTCCGATTGTGTTT
>CASEWU010000113.1 GCA_949291725.1 uncultured Bacillota bacterium | reverse complement strand
TCGAGCTTTGCATTTTTGCCTGCGCTGATTGCGGTTGTCGGGCCAAACAAAGAGAAGTACGGTGCGGCGTGGCAGGAAGCGATGGCAGCTGTTGCGATATCGCTGGTTCTGGCTGGCCTCGTATATGTGATTTTCGCGATCGTGATCAAGTATATCGGTGTGCATAAGGTCAAGAAGTTGTTTCCTGCGATCGTTGTAGGGCCGGTCGTGCTGATCATTGGTATGATTCTGGCGCCGAAAGCGTTTCAGAGTAATATTATCGGCGTAACAAGCGCCGCGGCATGGAAAAGTTGGACGACGGCTATTATTACGGCGTTGACGATGATTCTTGTCAATGCGTATGCGAAGCCGAAATCGTTTTTGAAGGTTATTCCTATTTTGCTTGGGTTCGGTGTCGGATATATTTATGCTTTTATTGTCAGTCTTGTACCGGGCGGCAGCCTGATGAGCTATATCGTGCAGGAAAACAACGTATTCAGTCATTTTGACGGATCCCTTGCTTTCAGTGCGGACAGGATCGTTCTGTTCCAGCATATCGGTCAGGAATTTTCCTTCTATCTGGGATTCTCGTCTCCGACATTCGGCACGACGCTTGTGTCAGCGATCCTGATGATCGTGCCGCTTGCGATCGTTACGTTCATGGAACATCTGGGAGATATCAGTGCGAACAGCACTGTTTGCGGAAAGGATTTTATGGTCGATCCCGGCCTGCATCGTACGGTTTTGGGCGACGGTATCGCGACGGCGGTCAGCGGTCTTTTGGGTGGTCCTGCAAATACTACGTATGGTGAAAATACGGCAGTATTGGCGATCACGAAAAACTACAATCCCCGCAATATATTCCTGGCGGCATGCCTTGCGATTATTTTCGGTATGCTGACTGTGTTTGCAGATTTTCTGGCAACCATTCCTTCTCCTGTAATCGGCGGAGCGTCCATTGTCCTGTACGGAATGATCTCTGCATCCGGTCTTCGTACGCTTGTGGATTCAAAAGTTGATTTCAACAATACGAAGAACCTGATCGTCGTATCCGTTACTTTGGCGATCGGTCTCGGGATGGGATCGATGAGCTTGATCGGCGACGTGTTGGCGAACAACGGGTTGGATGGGACCATGTTTAAAGTGATGATCGGCGATGTGGAAATTTCACCGCTTGCCATTGCGACCGTTATTGCTATCGTACTGAATCTGATCATTCCGAACACGAAAGAACCGACCAAAGAGCAGGAAGAGGCGGAAGATAAGGTGATCACCAGCCTTGCCCCTTCGACGGCAGATATTGAATTGGATGAAATCGCGTCGGAAAATTCCAAAGAAAGAGCGGAAGCAGAAAAACCGGAAGATATTCCCGCTGTAAAAAATAAAGCGGAAAAATAAAGACCAACACGACGCAGAGTGCAGATAATTTGCGTTTAATAGAAAATGTTAGCCGCCGCGGCAATTTTGCCGCGGCGGCTTGACGTAAATGTATATAAAAAGGCGCCAGCCGGCATCAATAATTCCGGCTGGCGCCTTTTGAGATTTATTTTGATTTTGTTACGGATGACGGGGAAGAATGAAATACGGAACGATAACTTTTATAGAAAGTGGGATAGTCGTTGAATTTCATGAGTTGTGCGACCTGAACGGGCTGAAAGCCTCGGAGCAGGTATTCTCTGGCCCGATACATTTTTTTGATGCGGACGTAGTGCATGATGCTGATATTCATGGTTTTTGTAAAGATGTGCTGCAGATAGCTTTGCGACACAAAAAGCTTTGCGGCAATATCTTTTGTGTTGAGCGGCGTGTCGAGGTTTTCTCCGATAAACGCGATGGCACCTGTAACGATTTTAGGCATCTCCATAGGGGAAAAGTCAGAGTTTTGCGGATCATAGTAGAGAATGATGAGCAATTCACTCAGAAAAGAAACGAGCAGCGTATAAAGCGGATCGGACGGATAAACTTTGGTATAGGAATCGAATCTCTGAAAAAGTTCAAAAATGGTGCTGTCTGTTTTTTTACAGAAACTGTTGAGATTCGCAATGCACTGAGGGATCATTTCATAGGGGAAATTGATGACGAAGCGGTCGTAATTTTCCTGCGGCGGAGATTTCAGTACATGGTATTTCCCGGGAGGGATGAAGAAGATCGTGTTTTCTGTAAATTCATAGGAGACGTCTTCTATCAGAAAAGTTCCGCAGCCTTTGGTTATGTATAGGATTTCGCAATCGGTATGGTGATGATTGGAGAAATCGCTTTCTTCGTTGTTTTGCGTAAAGTTATGAGCAAATTTTATTTTGCTGAAATTAATTTCGTTTAGCATAAAAGTATTATAACAAATGATAGCAGAAAAAGCAATATATATCAGCAAAACTGGAAATTGTATTAAAAAAAATATTTGATATAATAGTAAAAAATGTCCGTGTGTTCCAAATTCAGTGGAAGGCAGGGACCGGGTACAGGAGATAACGGAAATGGCAATGGAAATTGCGGCACAGTTATATACGGTCAGAGCGAAAACGCAGACCGAACAGGATATTGCACAAACGCTGCGGAAAATAAAGGAGATCGGATACGATTGGGTACAAATATCCGCTTTCGGCAAATGTCGGGCAGAATTTTTACGCGACGAGTTGGAGAAAAACGGATTGCGCGTCTGTGCGACCCATACGCCGATCGAGAGGATCACGGATGATACGGAAAATGTGATTGCAGAACATAAATTGCTGGGGATACCGTATGTCGGGCTTGGATATTATCCGGCGAAAACGTTGGAGGATGCGAAAGGATTGCTCAAACGCATATTGCCAGCGGCAAGGAAACTGCATGAGAGCGGCTTACAGTTTATTTATCACAACCATTTCATGGAATTTGCACGAATGGAAAACGGGCAGCGTGTTCTCGATTATTATCTGGAGCAAACAACGCCGGAAGAATTCGGCTTATTGCCGGATCTATATTGGCTGCAATTTGCGGGGCTGTCTCCCGAAAAATTTTTGACGGAACACGCAGACCGCATTCGGGTCATTCATTTAAAAGATATGAAAGTGGACGGCGAGAGCGGCGACAGACGCTTTGCTGAAATTTATAACGGAAATATGGATTACGATTTCATATTAAAGACGGCTGAGCAGTCAGGAGTTCTTTACGCGGCGGTAGAGCAGGACGAGTGTTACGGGACGGATCCTTTTGAGTCGCTGCAAATAAGCCGAAGGAATATTCGTGCGCATTACGGTATCTGAACGTATACAACTGGTACAATCGCGAAAATGTGTCATCACGATAGTCAAAAAGCCGGCGGAGAAATTTCTCCGCCGGCTTTTTGACTATGATAATATGGCAGACAGGACTGGCGGCCGAAGATTCAACGGAACCGAAATAAAAATATGTGGAAAGACAGGAAATATATTTGCTTTTTAAAAAAAGGGGAGTAAAATAGAAGAGGAGAAAAATTTTCTCAGATCTTTGTAGAAGGGGTAATTATTTTGTTGGATCAATATCGAGGGAAACCATTCTGGTGTTGGAACGGTAAATTGGACAAAGCTGAAATTATTCGTCAGGTGCATATTTTGAAAGATATGGGGTTTGGCGGTTTTTTCATGCACAGCAGGACGGGATTGGAAACAGAGTATCTAGGCAAGGAGTGGTTTGAGATCGTTACGGCAGCGGCGGAAGAAGCGAAAAAACTGGGCATGAGTGCATGGCTGTATGACGAAGACAGATGGCCATCCGGTACGGCAGGCGGGGAAGTTACAAAGACATTTGAATTTCAGTTAAAATTTATTTCGATGTACGATGCGGATGATGAGCCGGAGCGCGAAGTACATATCGCGGGGGAGCTTGGCAGGTTTGCGGTTTGTCTGAATGAAAACAAGGAATTACTGGATTATTATCCTGTTTTTTCGGATACGGAATGCAAAGAGGGGTATGTCGTTAAAAAGTTTCTGATCGAGCATATGAAAAACGATGCTTTTTACAACGGTTATACCTATCTTGACACAATGAATCGGAAAGCGACGGAAGCGTTTCTGAATGCGACGCACGAAAAATACCGTAAAAAATGCGGAGATTTATTCGGAAAAACGTTATTGGGGATATTCACGGACGAGCCGCACCGCGGTTCCATTCTCAACGGATTCGGGATCGGAAATGCCAACAGGTTGCAAATGTTGCCCTACGCTTATGAACTTTACGGTCGATATCAGAAAATTACAGGGGAAAAGCTGTCTGAAAAGCTGCCGGAGCTTTTTTATAAGCGTGCGGACAGCGAAATCAATCGTACCATGTATTATTACATAGAGAGTATTCAACAGCTTTTCCTTGAAAATTTTGCAAAACCGTATCATGAATGGTGTCTGAAGAATAAACTTATATTTACGGGTCATATTCTGCATGAAGACAGTCTGGCGATACAGGCATTGTTCCAAGGCAGCGTACAGCGGTTTTATGAGCATATGGATTATCCGGGCGTAGATATTCTTACCGAAGGAAACCGCGCGTACTGGGTAGCGAAACAGGTGCAGTCGGTGGCGCGCCAGCTGGGCAAGAAATTTGTTCTGAGCGAACTTTACGGATGCACGGGCTGGCAATTCAATTTCCGTTCGCATCGGGACGTCGGAGTGTGGCAAGCGCTTTTAGGGATCAATCTCCGCTGCCATCATCTGAGCTGGTATACGATGGAAGGCGAAGCTAAACGTGATTATCCCGCAAGTATTTTTTATCAGTCAGGATGGTATAAAGACTACAAATACATAGAAGATTATTTTGCCCGACTGGGAGAGATCCTGGATAAGGGAAAGCCGCAGTGTGAAGTATTGGTCGTAAATCCTGTAGAAAGCGCCTGGCTGTATCCGAGAGTCGGTTGGGAAAAGAATTTGTTTGAACTTCAGGTAGAAGAATCAAAGCGTTTGGAAGAGGATTACGCAAAGATGTTCGGCATACTGACGACCGGGCAGGTGGATTTTGATTACGGCGACGAAGAAATGCTCTCACGGTATGCGAAAATTGTAGCGAACGGAGAAAGCGTAAAACTTAGATTCGGGAAAGCGGAATATAGTTGCGTAGTGTTGAACGGCATGCGGACGATCCGTTCTTCCACCGTCAGAATATTAAGAAAATTTATGGAAGCGGGCGGCCGTGTGGTAGTGGCAGGCAAGGCTCCTTCTTATGTGGATGCAACCACACTGTTTTCACAAGAGTATTTGCAAGGAAGCGAGCAGATTGCTTTTGACCGTGAAGCTGTTTTACAGAGCCTGGACGGATATCGGAAAATGAAGATCGATTCTTCAGAAATTCTGACGGCGGTCAGAAAGGTCAAAGACGGTTATTATGTCGTTTGTCTGAATACGGACCGCGATGCAAAAAAAGAAGGGCTTACGCTGCAGTTGGACGGGGAGTATAACGTGAGTGAAATCCGCCTTGAGGACGGTAAAACGAGAGGAGTCGCGGAAAACGCCGTAAAAATTCCCGTCTGTTTTGAGGCGGGTGAATGCAGGGTATTCCGTCTGATGCGGCAGGCGGCGTGCGCGCAGATCGTAAGAGCGGAAGAAGCGAAAAAGGAAGTCGTTCTTGACGGAGAAATGAAATATGAGCTGTCGGAACGGAATGTCCTGCCGTTGGATTTTGCAGAGTATTCATTGGACGGTAAAACGGACAAAAAAGCTTATGAAATTCTCCGTATCGACAGGATGGTGCGCAAAGATCTGAAGATGCCGTTGCGCGGCGGTGAGATGATCCAGCCCTGGTATCGTGAAAAATACGGCATCGTAAAAGATGAAACGGGCAGGCATACGCTCCGATTACGCTACACATTCCGGGCGGAGACTTTGCCGGAAACGGATTACCGCTTGGTGATGGAACAGAGCGAGAGACGGGAGATCCGCGTCAATCGTAAAAAGTTGGAAAAGAATGTTGTGGGCCACTGGATCGACAGGTGCTTTGACGAGATCGATCTTCCCCGCGAAATTTTGAAAGTCGGAGAGAATGTCATTGAAATGACGGCGGAATACGATGCAGGGCTGAACCTGGAGTGTGTTTATATTCTCGGAAATTTCGGGGTCGGGCTTGAGGGCGCAAAAACTTGGATATGCGAGCTTCCCCGTACGTTGAAGACGGGGGATATCACCAACCAGGGACTGCCATTTTACAGCGGAAAAATTTCCTATCATACGGGGATTTGCGGTGAGCGTCTGAAGGTAAAACTTCAGGACTGCTGCGGTGCAGTGAGCAAAGTGCAGGCGGGAAGATACGCCGAATACATTGCTTTTGCGCCGTATGAAAGCAAAGTGTTCGACTGTAAGGGCGAATTGAAGATCGAAGTTTCGCTGACTCGTCGCAATACGTTCGGGCCGCTTCATTATGCCCCTGTTTTGTGCGGGGCCTATGGGCCGGAGATTTTTGTCTTGGACGGTGAAGATTATACGGATAAATACTGTCTGATTCCGCAGGGGATTTCCGATCGGGTAATTGTGAAATTCTATTGATGTTTTTGTGCCGATCTGCATTTTTGGCGGGAAAATTCATAGAACGTGGTTAAAAAAAGGAGGCGAGTCCATAAAAAGCTTTGCCTCCTTTTTGTTTGACTGTTTGCGGTATCCATGGTATAATGGAGTGAGATGAAAAGATAGGAGAGAGGAAGGATGGTTCGGAAAATAACGCGCGCAGATCGGGATGCGTTTTTGTGGTTGTCGGAGATGTTTTACGCATCGCCTGCGGTCATGCACACTGTGCCTAAGGCTTATCATGAAAGAGCATTTGAAGAATTGATGCGATCTGACGAATATGCGGACGGATATATTTTGGAATCGGAGGGAAAAATTGTCGGCTTCGGGCTTACTGCGAAGACATATTCGAGAGAAGCGGGCGGCAAGGTTCTGTGGTTGGAGGAATTGTTTGTGCTTGAGGAATACAGATCCTGCGGTCTTGGCAGAGAATTTTTTGCAATGGCGGAAGCGGAGGCGAGGGAAAAAGGCTTTGCCCGCATCCGCCTGGAAGTGGAAGAAGAAAATATCCGGGCGCGCTCTCTTTACGAGAGACTCGGGTATCGTCCGCTCGGTTACAGTCAGATGGTCAAAGAACTGCATTGAATTTCTTAAGCAAAGATTAAGGGAAAGAGAAATGCAGTCGGCAAAGATAGTGTATGGATTAAAAGTTTTAATCTGAATTTTTCAGACAGAGGCAAAAAGACATCGGCAGGCATATTATGAAAGTGGAGGCAACTCCGATTTATTTACGAGGGGGCAAAAATTATGTGTCTGCTTTATTCTATTCTTTTCGGCGGCGGAAATTGTGGTTATAACCGGAATTCCTGCTGTTATGAAAATAATTTTGTACGTTCGAGCAACTGTGGTTGCGGCAATAACTCGGCGCGTTCGGGCGGTTGCGGCTGTGAAAGCGGCTCGACTCGTACGGATGGGTGTGCAAACAATGTGTCCATGCAGAATCTTTGCGCGGCGGCGGGATGTTGCAACAATTGCAATCGTTGCTGTTCCGGGTATGGCCAGCATGGCGGCGAGTGCGTTTGCGGCGATGTATGTTATTATTGCCGGCAGTATGCGCTGTGCCGTTGCTGCAATCGTTGCGGAAACTGAATGCATAATGAGAAAAAGGCGGCTTTTGCCGCCTTTTTTGAGTGTTTGGGTCGAATTTGTTTGATTTGTTGAACGAAAAGAAATCTGTTTTAAAGAATATAAAACAGAGAAGAAATTCATGAAATCATATGTATGTCGCCGTACATCATTTGCATTAAGAAAAAGTTTTTATGGAAAAGCAGATTTTATAGCTGTCGTGATTGCATTTTGAAAAAAAATATTGTAAAATAAAAAAAGAATGCGGATGTGGCGAAATTGGCAGACGCGCTGGACTTAGAATCCAGTGGGCAACCTTGCAGGTTCAAATCCTGTCATCCGCACCAAAACGAAAGGCTCCATTAATATGGGGCCTTTCGTTTTGGAAATAAAATATATCGGAGTTGAGAAACGGATGCAAAGTTATTAAAATTACAGGTGGGGCAAGTCGGCGGGTTCTGCCGCCGACTTGACTGCCCAAGACCGTCGCCGCGCTCAAGCTTATACACCTCTTGCAATCCGAACCCAAGGGGGTGGACAGCATAGGTGTTTTTCTGTTTTTTTGTTAAAAAATGCTTGAAAATGATTGTTTAAGAGATCAATATTGTAGGGGCAGAAATTGTTATCTACTAAATTAAAACAAGGGAAAGGGCGCAAAATGCGCCCTTTCCCTTGTTCAGAGTTGGAATATTCTTGCTTTCGTAAATTTTTTGAATGGATTTATGGAAAAACAGAAATGATAGGTAGTGGGCACATCAGAAAAATCAACGCAGGTGCGGATTTTTTTCGGGCATAAATTTCCAGTAACGGACGGGCATATAGCCTTTCATCTGTTTTTCATGGGGACGCTGAGAAATGTTGACGGAGCGGTAATATTCGCGCCAAAGCGCCTGAAAATTTTCTTCATCGGGGGAAAATTGAACGCTGACGTTTTCATCGGTTGCGGCGATGGCGCAATCCTTGCCGTTCCATAGGGCAGCCTTGTGCCGCAGTGTGT
>CASEWU010000112.1 GCA_949291725.1 uncultured Bacillota bacterium | reverse complement strand
AGGATATTCCCGAACAGGTTTTCAAAAAGCCTGCACCTATTAACGAGCGGAGCACCCTTTGCCCTTACCCTATCCCGAAAATCGAACAAATCGTAAAGGACATCGAAAAAGCCGCTTATGCGGTGGATACTTCCAAATTCGTGTCCGACCTGTTCGAGTGCGGGGCTATCGCCATATCCAACGCCGTTGACCTTGCACAGAAAGACAATCGGGAAGAGAAATATCTGCAAATTATCCGCAGCTACAAGCCCGACCAACAGAAGAAACTTGCGGAGATCTTCGCAAAGGTGTATGCCCTGCTCGCCTCCGTCGTGTACGATGACGGCAGATTCAACGACAACCTCGGCGAAATCTTTATGCGCTGCAATCTCGGCAATAAAAACGCAGGGCAATTCTTTACGCCCTATCACATTTCGGAGTTTATGGCGAGAGTTACCATAGACGAAACGCTTGTGAAAGAGAAAACCGCGGACGACGGTATTTTGACAATTAACGATCCGTGTTGCGGCGGAGGCGGTATGCTCATAGCGGCGCTTGAAGTTTTGAAAAGTTTAGGCGTCAATTACGCACGGAACTGCTTTATGGAGGCGAACGACGTCGATCTGCGCTGCGTGCATATGACCTACCTGCAACTCGCCCTTGCAGGCGTTCCTGCCATCGTCAGACACCAGAACACCTTGACGAGAGAATGTTGGAGCGTATGGTACACGCCGGCATATCTCTTCCAATACCTGCGTTTCCGCAAATTCGATAACCTTTACGAAAGGAGAAAAACTCATGCAACGGCTTAACACACAAACGATAAAACCGGGATTCCGATTCAAAAACAATTCCATGCGGCTCACCGTCGTACTTTGCGACGGAACGGATAAGCGCAACCTCGCCCTGCTCGTGCGGGAGAACGATACCTGCCCCTACATCACCGTCCGCGACCTGTCCGAAACGGGAAACGGCAATTACGACTGGGCGTGGGGGCATTACTTCTCCGATTTTGACGATGCATTCGAAGATTACCGCGAACGGCTTTCCGAACTTCAATAGAGGCTTAGCGAAAGTGTAAAATATTTTCTTTCAAAGACAGCAATGATGCTGTCTTTTTTTGTGTGGATAGCAGCTCAAGAAGCGTAACGGTAAAAAAACGGAACAGGCGGATTTTGAGTTTATGGTGGAAATCTCAGGGTACGCCTCTATTCTAAACCGTAAATGTGTAGTTTTCCTGCACATTTGAAAAAGTTTTCCGATTCTTTGAAATTTTTTCGTATTGCCTGTCTCGAAAAGACACCTTTTCAAAGCCGAAAAGCACTCCTAAAATTCCGTTACAAAATCACCCAAAACTGCCCGGAAATCACCTCGTTTTGGCACGACTTTTCAGATACGGTTGAGATACGGTTCACATACGGTTTAGTTCGGGTCTGACCCTGCGACGTGCGCCCGTATATAATATACAAGCGGCGGCGCTCCGCGCCGCCGTATACGGGCACACGTCGCAGCAAACGAAACGAACGAAATCCAACGGAAAATCGGAGCGCGGCGGGCGGGGCGTTCGCGCTGACCCGCTTGCGAATCGCCCCGCGCATTCCGCCGCGCAGCTTTCCGATTTTTATGCCGCTTCCTTTCCCGTTCGATGTTCCGTTTTTACTGCTTTCACGCTGCCCATATTCCTTTAGAACAGCCGTTTATAGT
>CASEWU010000111.1 GCA_949291725.1 uncultured Bacillota bacterium | reverse complement strand
CCGCTGTGCACCATATTCACCCTGCCCTCTTGATACGAACGCTCGATCGCCTCGAGCAGCTTGTCCGCATCGTTGCAGCCGAGAAACACATCCGCTTCCGTCAGCGTCGGGAACAGCTCTGCCGAAAATTTCTCCGGCAGACATCCCGTTACTACGATCTTTTCAAGATTCCCGTTCCTGTATGCGTCGCAATCCAATACGGTGTCGATCGCTTCTTTTCGCGCAGAATTCAAAAAGGCACAGGTATTCACGATCAATACGTTTGCCTCGGCTATATCATCGGTAATGCAGTATCCTTTTTCACGCAAAATACCTAAAAGTCTCTCCGCATCCACACGGTTTTTATCACAACCGAGCGATACCATACCGAATTTCTTCGTTTCAAGCATTCTTATTCTCCGTAATCGCCGTATTTACTGTCAAATTCTTCCTGCGTCAAAAGCACTTTCCGCGCTTTCGCTCCGTCAAACGCCGAAATGTAACCCATGTTCTCCATCCACTCGATGATCTTTCCTGCCTTCGGATACCCAACCGAACAGCGCCTTTGGATCATCGAAATAGACGCCTGCCCGATCGAAACGACATAACGAAGCGCATCGATATAAACCGCTTCCACACTGTCGTCATCACCGGAATCTCCGCCGCCGGTTCCGCCTTTTTCGTTGTTAATATAGTCAGCCACCCGATCGTCGAAATATGCTTCGTTATGACTCTTGATGTAATCGACGACAGCTTCGATTTCGGGATTTGTAACATATGCGCCCTGTACTCGCTTCGGGAATGTCATGGACGCCGTACGATACAGCAAATCGCCCTGACCGAGAAGATTCTCCGCACCCGATTCGTCCAAAATCGTACGGGAATCCACTTCCTGCGTAACTTTCAGCGCAATACGCGTAGGCAAGTTGGATTTAATGACACCCGTAATGACGTTGACCGACGGACGCTGCGTCGCAAGAATCAAATGAATTCCTGCCGCACGCGACTTCTGCGTCAGCCTCTGAATCCTGTCTTCCACATCCTTCTTGGCTACAGACATCAGATCGGCAAGCTCATCGATAATGATCACGATCTTCGGAAGCATTTCTTCTTCCGGTTTCAAATTCGCGTTGTATTCGTTGATCTCACGAACCAGTACACCGCTGCGCGTCTTTTCTTTGAACAACGTATACCTGCGCTCCATTTCCACGATTGCCCAGTTCAGCATCGTTACGACCTTCGCCGGATCGTTGATAATCTCATTGATCATCAGATGCGGAAGTTTATCGTAAATATTAAATTCTACCTGTTTCGGGTCAACCAATATTATGCGCAGCTCTTCCGGACTGTATTTATACAGCAAACTTATAATGAGTGCGTGCAAACATACCGATTTACCCGAGTTTGTAGCACCCGCTACCAAAAGGTGCGTCATCTTTACGATATCTCCGCAAACCGGTCTGCCGCCGATATCCTTTCCGATACCAAACTCCAACGAACCGGGCTTCGCGTTCACAAAATCAGGCGAAAGAAGCAGATCTTTTAATCCGACCGTCTCTTTCTTCTCGTTCGGCACTTCGATGCTGATCAATCCGCTCTCGTAGTTGATCTGTACATTGATACCGTCTTTTGCATGCAGACGCATGGCAAGCTCGTTATTGCAGCCGAGCACGCGCGACGTGGGGATATTTCCGGGTATATTGATCTCATAACGGGTTACGGAAGGCCCGCGCGTAACGCGTTCCACTTCGCAAGGAATCTTCAGAGCCGCCAATGTCTCGACGATCGTATCCTTGCTTTGTTCCACTTCTTCCGTATTTACAGAATTTGCCACGTTCGGATAATCGCGCAGCAAATCCAAGGACGGCGCTTTATATTTAGCATAAACATGCTTCGGTCTCTGTTCATCCTTGGCAGGTTCTTCCGCACGCGAAACACGATCACGTCCCCGCGATAATCCCGCATTTTCCGGCTCTCGCCTGCTCTGCACCTGGTTCATTGCGTTCGGAACAGCAGACTCTTCCGGAGTATCATCATCAAAAAGGTTCACGGCGGAATCAAAATCATCCGTGATCGGCTTCAGCCCGGATTCTTCCTGTTCCGATGTATCCGACAGGCGATCCGCGCGTCTGTTCTCTTCACTGCGCCTCGGCGTTTCCGTATTCCGCATCCGAGATGAAGCATCGCTGTCTGCCCCCATATCGGGTATCCGTGATTCCCTCGGCGGCACTTGTCCGCGGATCCCCGCAGATTCCCCGCGCGTCAGGCTCTCTGAAGTATCGTCTGTATTTGCCCCCTTCTCTTCCCGATTTTCATTCACTGCCGCTGTTTCGTCTATACCGCGGCGCCCGGGCAGACTGCCAAAGCCGACTCTGCGCATTGTCTCCGAGACATCTATATTCTGCTTGTCCGCCTTCTCTGTATCCTTCTGATTCCCGGACACAAAAGCATCGCGCCTTTCAGGTTCCTCAAATACCGGACGATACGTTTGCGGCTCCGGATTTTGCACTGCTCCCGCACTGAATGAATTGCGAACCGGATCCTGTGTCTGGGAGGATACCGAATGATGCGCAGGCTTTTCGCCTCGCGAAGAAAAATCTGTCGGAACATCATTACGATAAAAATCTTCCGTTTTGCGGGTCTGTTCCGCCTGTGATGTCGTATCCGTAACGATCTTTTTCGGCCTTTCCGAATACGAAATATTATTCTCCGTTCCGTCCGCATACAGATCCGAGTATGTCTGGGCAGGTTTTTCTTCCTTTGCCGTCTGCTCTGTCTGTATGATATGCTCTTCCTGCGCTTTCGGCGCCGGGGTACGCGGCGTACTCAGTTCATGACCTTCCGAAAAATTACTGCTGCCCGGGGCACGGAAATTATTCGAATATTGCTCACGGCTGATCGCTCCGCGGTTCGGGTTGTTGAAATAAGAGTCTTTATCAAATATACCGTTGGATGTATAACTGCCGAACGGTGCCGGTTCCGCGGGTTTAGAAGAACGCGACGACGAATAGGATCCGCCCCCCGATCCAAACCTTTCGTTATACCAACTGTAGTCGCCCGAACCTTTACGGTCCGGATACAAAATACTGTGGCTTTGCGCATACGGACTAACGGGCGCGCTCTGCGGCTGATTTTTTGACGCCCTGCGTTCCTCTTCCGCCCGTCGCGTTTCCTGCCGCATTTCACGCTTTGTCTTCATATCAAACTCGTCGCCGATCGCATACAGACGCTTGGAACGCGCCGCCGAATTTTCGGTAGTCTGCGCATACATCTGCGAAGGCTGTGCCACCGTCTGCTGCGGCTGCGCATAAACCTGTGATGACTGCACATTTCCCGTCTCCGATTTCTGCTGTACCGGGTCTGCATAATTCAGCGAATATAAAGCAGAAGTATCCGAAGTTGCATAATCAGCCTGAGGCGGAACTTCCGTATGACGCTTCGCCGATTTCGACGCTTTCGACGCCGTTTCCGTTGCATAAATCAGATACGCCGTACCTAAAATCAACAAGGAAAATATAATATACCCGCCAACGGAAGTCGTCAGTTTTACA
Source organism: uncultured Bacillota bacterium (assembly GCA_949291725.1). Lineage (GTDB taxonomy): Bacteria > Bacillota > Clostridia > Christensenellales > Borkfalkiaceae > Borkfalkia. The sequence continues at coordinate 1,574 of CASEWU010000111.1, read as the reverse complement.
ACCGGATACACGATCAACCCTATGATCACACCGCCCCCGGTCGTCTGGAAAAAGCTGTTTTCCCCCGCTTTATAACAGGCAGAAAGATATTCTCCGTAACTGCCGTATACAAGTCCGCCTACCGCTGCCGTAATCGTATGTACGAGACATACCAAAAATACAAACAGCAATACGCAGAACACAGCCCTGCGACGGGGTACTGCCAATTTTTTCCCTGTCAAAAGAACAACGCCGGCATAAATCAGAGCAGCAAGAACTGCGTAAGAACAGTAACCGAATGCGCCCAGCAAAAATGAACTGATCGCAAACCCTATATTTCCGAAAATCACATTGCGCGAAATCAATATTACCAGTGCGATCGCTGCGAATAAAATCAGAACCAGCCCCGCTGTTTCCCGCGTAAATATCCCGTCCTTGTCTTTTTTGTTATTCTCTGAGCCTCTTCCCAAGTTATTCAATGCGTTTCTCCCTTCCGCGTTATTTCTTTTTTAACGATTTTTAATGCAAAACCGATATGTTTTCATTATATCATTTTTTTGCTTATAATTCAATTAAAATACAAGATTTTTTTGAAATTTATCGCGCGCGCATATAAATAAGATTTTCCATTATTTTCATGCAGATCTCGCCACTTTCTCTGCGCCAAATACCCACATGTTTGTTAAAATAATCATCCTCTCTTCTTTGAAAACTTAAAATCTTAAATACTTTTCCTTGCACTATTTGTATGTCGCAGAAGTATAAACTCTTATACATTTTACTATTTGGGATACATTATTTTAGAAAAAAAGAGCCTCCGCTTTTTGCGAAGGCTCTTTTTATTCCAAAGTGCACGATTTGTTACATATCTTCTTTTTCATTGCTCCAGGAATACATCTTGCGCAGTTCCGCGCCGACCTCTTCCAGCTGATGCGAAGCTTCCAACGCGCGTTTCGCAATAAAATGCGCACGGCCGTTATTATTTTCCGCGATCCACTTGCTTGCGAACGTACCGTCCTGGATCTCCTCCAGAACCTTTTTCATCTCTTTCTTGGTATCTTCCGTGATAATACGTTTGCCGATTTCATAATCGCCGAATTCCGCCGTGTCGGAAATAGAATAGCGCATAAACGAGAAGCCGCCTTTATAAATAAGATCGACGATCAGTTTCATCTCGTGGATGCATTCAAAATATGCGTTTCTCGGATCATAGCCTGCTTCCACCAACGTTTCAAACCCAGCCTTCATCAACGCCGTTACACCGCCGCACAGGACAGCCTGCTCGCCGAAAAGGTCCGTCTCCGTTTCACATTTGAACGTTGTTTCCAATACACCCGCGCGCGATCCGCCGATCCCGGCCGCATATGCCAACGCCACATCCAGAGCCTTCCCTGTTGCATCCTGATAAATAGCTACCAGGCAAGGCGTACCTTTGCCCGCAACGTACTCACTTCGCACCGTGTGTCCCGGAGCCTTCGGCGCAATCATAAATACATCCACATTTGCGGGAGGAATGATCTGCTTGAAATGAATGTTGAACCCGTGCGCAAAAGCAAGAGCTTTGCCTTCGCTCAGGTTGGGAAGTATACTCTCTT
>CASEWU010000110.1 GCA_949291725.1 uncultured Bacillota bacterium | reverse complement strand
GAAGACACAGCGGAGATCGCGGTTCGCGCCGCGATCACGGGGCATCTGGTGTTTTCGACGTTGCACACCAACGACGCGCCGGGCGCGATCATTCGTTTGGAAGACATGAAAGTGACCGATTACCTGGTGGCGGACGCGGTGGTAGGCATCATTGCGCAGCGACTGGTGAAGCGGCTTTGCCCCGCCTGCAAAAAGCGCGGCAGGACGACGGAGTCGGAGATGAAAATTTTGGGAATCAGCGAACCTGCGAGCATATTCCGTCCGCAGGGCTGCCAGTTCTGCAACAATACGGGGTACAAGGGCCGTATTGCCGTGCACGAGATCATGTACATGAGCGACAAGATCAAAGCGGCCGTAACGAGCGGAGCCCCGCTGGAAGAACTGCGTTCATTGGCGGAAGAAGGCGGAATGGTCAATCTTTGGGACAGCTGTAAAAAACTTGTTTTAAAAGGGATTACGGATATAGCGGAATTGATGAGTTTATTTGATGATTAAACCGCATTTCCGCCGACAGGCGGGTGCGTTTGATAAATTGAAAAGAAATGTATGAAGGAGTCTGATTATGAAAAAGATTACGAAAATGACGTGCGAATATGGTCTGAAACTGCTGATATTTCTTGCTGTTTCCTGTTTCGTTCTGATTTTGCTGAGCGTTTTCGACGTGTACCCGATCAAAGCGGAATCATGGTATCTGCTGGCGATCCTTGCAGTCATTGCGATCGTGCAATGGGCAGTGATCATCTTTGTTCTGAATGCGCGTTCGGATGAAACGGGCGAGTATTACGACATGGACGGCAGACTGTGGGTATTTACATTTATTCCCACGATGGCAATGGTTTTCGCGACGGTCGTGATGTATGTGGCATTGAATCAAAAGGTAGCATTTTTCGCATTGGATTTTGTGAATTTCATCGTTGCGTTTGCAATTTTTGCATTGTGCATCGGTTTTTGCTACCTGCTGAATTATGCATATGTTGTAGCGACCCGCAAGGACAGTGTTCCGAAAGTAAAGCTTTCACAGCGGAACCGCTCAAAAGAACTGCGCAAAGAACTGGAGAAGGAAGAAGAGCGGAAAGAGAAGAAGGATAAAAAAGAGGCACCGGGCATCATTTTTCCTGATTTGACGGAGATGGATAAGGAATATTTGAAATACCCGTACCATCCGCAAGCTTCGGTGAATGTAACGCTGCGGCAGCTTTGCGACGGATTCAATATGTATCTGGAAAGCAAAGGCATGTTTTATACGATGGAAACGCTGCGCGCGTTTGTCAGCGGGCTTGCATGTTCGCATTTTATGATCCTGGAAGGTCTTTCGGGAACAGGTAAAACGTCTCTTCCGAAATATTTTGCGGAATACGCGGGCACGAACGTATGCTTTACGTCGGTGCAGGCGTCGTGGAAAGATCGGAGTGATATACTCGGCTATTACAATGATTTTGTAGGGAAATTCAAGGAAACGCCGTTTTTGCGTGCGCTGTATCAGGCAAATTACCAGACGGATGAGATCAATCTGATGGTATTGGATGAAATGAACCTTTCGAGGATCGAGTATTATTTTGCTGATTTTCTTTCCGTTCTTGAGCTGGATGAAAGTCAGTGGAAAATCGAGCTTATGCCTGTTTCGACGGGCGGAATACTGCCTGTAAAACTGGACGGCTGTTCGGTGGTGATCCCGCAGAACGTATGGTTTGTGGGTACGGCGAACAAAGATGATTCCACGTTTACGGTAACGGATAAAGTGTATGACCGTGCAGTCATCATTGATTTTTCACAGCGCAACGAGTCTACGGTATCTACCCGCTACATTGCGCCGATCCATCTGGGTGCGAACAGGCTGCGCGCCTTGTTTGAAGATGCGCAAATGACGCCTTCCTATGCGCTGACGAGAGCGGATATGGAGCGTTTCTCGGTATTGACGCAATTTGTACTGGATGCGTTTGACGTCAATTTCGGTAACCGTATTTTAAATCAGATCATCAAGTTTGTACCTGTGTACGTAGCATGCGGCGGTACGGCGGCGAAGGCGCTGGATTTGATGTTTGCGCGCAAGATTCTGCGGAAACTGGACGGCAGATTTGACGACAGTATCAAAGGGAACCTTGTCAAGCTGGAAAAACTGATCTTACAGCAGTTTAACAAGACGGATTTTTCTTCCACGCTTGAAACGATTGCGAGATTGAAGAGGAAGTTGTTCTGATGTCTGTTGCTTCACTGGAAAAATTCAACAAGCAATTTTCTGCGGGGGAGCTGCGCACGGTTGCGCAGCTCCTTCAAGCGGAGAAAAAGGGTGAATTTTCATTTTATATTCCCACGTCGGAAAAACTGGATACGGCGGTGCTGGTCGATCGGATCGAGAGCTGTCTGCCGCAGCTGATCGAAGTCGTGCGCGCCCCGTACATTATTTTAAAGAGCGAATACACGCAGGTACGCACGGAACTTGCGAGCAATCTGACGCCCCAGGGCATTCAGATGACGGTAAAGGATCCCAAGCTTTGGAAGAAAAAAGGCAAAAAGATTGTTCCGGAATATGTTTATGCCAAAACGAACGAGGACGAATACAATACATATGAAAACAGAGTTGTACGTTCGTTGATCGATAAGGTGATCCGCTTTCTGAATCTGCCGATGGAGTATGCGAAAGACGGCGTTAAAAACATGTACGAAGCGTACTTTCAGAGTTCGTCGCTGAATAAACTGGACCTTGTGAAGCTGATCGACAGTGATCTTTATAAGAACAGCGATCCGCGTTCATTTACCGATTATAAAAAGCTTTTTTACCTGCGCGGAAAACTTACGCAGCTTCGCAACAGTTCGTTTTATAAGATCATGTCGGGTTGTCCCAGGTTTTCGGGTCGGCCGGAGGCGACGAATTTGTTTATTCACAATGCCAATTATCACGGCTGTTTTAAGCTGTGGCGTTTTCTGGACGAATTCTATGCAGGGTTGTCGCTTTTAACGCAGGAACAGCAGAAATCGGTATATTGTGCGTTCGTATCGCTGGCGATGATCGATTGTTATGTCAGGCAGGGATTCAGAATCACGAAAGACGTACAATTTTCGCAGATCGAAAAGGATTTCCGATTGCAGGATTTCCGCTTGGCAAACGATCTGTTCAACGTAGTGCTCAATGCCGATCCCGACAAGATCACTGTTTTGGTGCAGTGCGCGAAAATGCGTTCGCAGCAGACGACAGTCATTGAACTGCACACGGATATTTCGGAGCCGTATTCGAAAAACAATCAATTCGTCGTGAGCATGCACAAGACAGATTACAGCGATCGCGCCGCCTGCGTGGTACCGGGCAACAAAAATTCCCTGAAGGATCTGGAATCGATCGTGCGTTGCACAGTTTTTACATTCGAAGCGGATAAATCCATATACAGCAGACTGTGTCTCATCTGCGGCAGCAATATGTTGGAAGATAAAGGGTATTTTTACAAATGCGAAGACTGCGGTGCAGTATATTCCTTTATTGACGACAAAACGGTTTGGATCAACCAATTCAATGTACTGACAAACGAAGAAGAACAACCGAAAAATATTTGAAACAGTTAAGAAATGCAGACAAGGCGTCGTTTACGGTGCCTTGTCTTAATAATTTCGGAAGCTTTGTAAAAGCAAATCAAGCCCTCGGCCCGAAAACATTTTTTCGGGCCGAGGGCTTGATTTGTCTAAGGCAACCACTCGCTGAGCGAGTGGGTAAAGGGTTTAAACT
>CASEWU010000109.1 GCA_949291725.1 uncultured Bacillota bacterium | reverse complement strand
CAACGCATCGCGCACGATGCTGTTTAATATTCATACGCTCAAATGGGACGAGGAACTTTGCCGCTTGTTTAATATACCGATGTCGATGCTGCCGGAGGTGAAACCGTCCGGTGCGGATTACGGGAAAACCCGAAGGGAGATTTTGGGAGAGTCGGTTCGGATATGTGCTGCGGTAGGCGATCAGCAAGGCGCGCTGTATGGCCAGCTTTGCTTTCGTCCGGGTGATGTAAAAAACACATACGGGACAGGTTGCTTTCTTTTGATGAATACGGGAAGAAAAGCTGTTGTGTCTCAAAACGGATTGGTAACGACTCTTACCGCGGCATTGGAAATACCGGATTATGCGTTGGAGGGCAGTGTGTTTGTGGGTGGCGCCGTAGTGCAATGGTTGCGAGACGGGCTCGGACTGGTGGCTGCGGCTTCTGAAACGGAAGCGCTGGCGAATTCTGTGTCGGATACATGCGGGGTTGTATTGGTTCCGGCTTTTGTCGGACTGGGAGCTCCGCACTGGGATTCGGACTGCCGCGGGGTGTTGAGCGGTATTACGCGCGGTACGACGCGTGCTCATATTGTTCGTGCGGCGTTGGAGTCGATTGCATTCCAAACGTTTGACGTGGTTAATGCGATGGAACAGGATCTGCGGATCCCGATCGATCGTTTGTGTGTGGACGGAGGCGCGAGCGTCAATAATTTTTTAATGCAATTTCAGGCAGACATACTTGGGGCTGAGGTGGTCCGACCGGCTGTGTCAGAAACTACGGCTTTGGGCGCGGCGTATCTGGCTGGTCAAGTTTGCGGTTTGTATGGGGATCTGGAGGAGAAGAGGAAAAAGGCGGCAGGTGCAAAAGTTTTCGGTCCGCAAATGTCAGATGCGGAACGGGCAGAGAAGCTGCGTGCATGGGAGGAGGCTTTACATCGTACTATGTACAAGGTTCGGTAGCGTTTGCGGAGTACTGTTTCAGACATAAATTGATAAAAAGCTATTTGACGGGTTATATTTCCCGAAAACATAATGAAGGAGAGCGACTATGAGTAAGGCTGATGAGATTTTTATAAAAAATTGCAAGGATATACTGGAAAACGGAGTGTGGGATACGGATCGAGAGGTGCGGCCCCGATGGGAGGACGGAACGCCTGCTCATACGATTAAAAAATTTGGACAGGTATCCCGATATGATCTTCGGGAAGAATTCCCTATTTTGACGATCCGGCGCACTTATCTGAAATCTGCGATCGATGAAATTTTGTGGATTTGGCAGAAAAAAAGTAATAATATTCATGATCTTTCCTCGCATATATGGGATAGCTGGGCGGATGAAACCGGATCGATCGGCAAGGCATACGGCTATCAATTGGGGAAGAAGTATGTTTTTCCGGAAGGGAAATTTGATCAGGTTGACAAAGTTTTGTATGATTTGCGCAATAACCCGGCAAGCCGACGCATTATTGCCCATATGTATAATGTTGCAGATTTGAAAGATATGCATTTGTATCCGTGTGCGTATTCCATGACGTTTAATGTGAGCGGAAATACTTTAAACGGCATACTGAACCAAAGGAGTCAGGATATGTTGGCGGCCAGCAATTGGAATGTGGTGCAGTACAGTATACTTTTGATGATGTTTGCCCGTGCCTGCGGATTGGAAGCGGGGGAACTCGTTCATGTTGTGGCTGATGCTCACATTTATGACCGTCATGTTCCGATTGTAGAACGCATTTTGAACAATCCTCAATATGCGGCGCCGAAACTTATCGTGGATGAATCTGTTACGGATTTTTACAAGTTTACCAAAGACAGCTTTACGTTGGTGGACTATAAATATAATGAGTTTAAGGATAAGATACCGGTCGCTATTTAGTTTATTTTCTTTGTTTTTTTGAATTTAACATAGTAATATGTCTGATATAATTGATTAAAAGGAGTAATTTTGAATGCGCGCGATTGTTGTGGTTGACAGAAATTGGGGAATCGGGAAAAAGAATGATCTGTTATTTTCTTTACCTGCGGACATGAAGCATTTCAGGGAGACGACACAGGGAAAAACTGTTGTAATGGGAAGCAATACTTTGAAATCTTTCCCGGGTGGTCAACCTTTAAAAAACAGAGTAAATATTGTATTGTGGCCGGACGGGGCGGATCGTGATGATTGTAAAGTGGTTCATGACTTGCAGGAATTATTTTCTGAGGTAAAAAAGTATCCGGCTGAGGATGTTTTTGTTGTCGGCGGGGCGATGCTGTATAAAACGCTTTTGCCTTATTGCGAAGAGGTTATCGTAACAAAAGTGGATGCCGACGGCGGAGCTGAAGTTTATTTTGAAAACTTGGATCAATTAAATAATTGGACTTGCGTTAGTGTCGGCGAGCCGATTGAAACAAACGGATATATGATTCGATTTACTGTATACAGGAATTCGGATGTTCTGCCGTATTGATTTGCCATGCACCCATAGACAGTGAAAACGGCATTTGGTAGCAGTTGTAAAGCAAAGGTGGGACAAGGAAGGCAAGATGTTGTCCGTTTTGGGATATTGTTACGCTGGTTTGGCGATTAGATTTTCTTTGTGCTTGCTTTTTCGGGCGTAAGTGTTTGATTTGCTTGCAATTTGAGATGTAAACGTATAAAATAGAAGAGATAAATTCAGCAAGAGGTAAACGTATGGAAAAAATGGATGGCGTAATAGCAAAAACGTGCGTCGAATATAAAAATTTTCCGCAGCATGTGAATGAAGAAGTTGTGATGAAAGGGATGATTCACCGTATTCGTGAAATGACTGGTTTTGCGTTTGTGATTATCCGTACCGCCAGGGATGTCGTGCAGTGTGTATATTCTCCTGATTTTTCTGACTACAGGATGGATGACAAGGTTGTGGAAGGCTGTGCGGTGAAGCTGACGGGCAAGATTGTGAAGGATGAAACGCGTGAAGGTCGGTATGAAATGCAGATTCATAACATTGAAGTACTTTCAACGCCTGCGGAGCAAATGCCGATCGTCATCAATAAAAAGCAGTTGGACAATATTCCGTTGGACTTGAATCTGAATATGCGTCCTGTTACGCTTCGTAATCCGAAGGAACGGGCTGTGTTCAAAATTCAGGAAGGGATTGCCCGCGGCTTCCGTGAATTTTTATTTTCTCAGAATTTTACGGAAATTCGTACGCCGAAGATCAATGCGCAAGGGGCGGAAGGCGGCGCGAATATATTTAAGCTTGATTATTTCGGTAAGCAGGTATTTTTGGCACAGAGCCCGCAGTTTTATAAGCAGATGCTTGTTCCTGTCTATGAGCGCGTGTTCGAAGTGGGACCTGTTTTTCGTGCAGAGCATCATGATACCTCGCGCCATTTGAATGAGTACATCAGCATGGACTTTGAAATGGGCTTTATTGACAGCTTTTACGATATTATGAATATGGAAACGGGCGCGTTGAAATATATCATGGAACTGCTGAAAAAAGATTATGCTGAAGAGCTGACTCTTTTAAATGTAAATTTGCCTCAGATCAAGGATATCCCGATCGTTAAATTCATGGATGCAAAGGAAATTATTACAAAGAAATTTAAGAAAAAAATTACCGATTACCGTGATTTTGAACCGGAAGAAGAACAGATTCTCGGCAAATGGGCGAAACAGGAATTTGATTCCGACTTTTTGTTTGTAACGCATTATCCTTCCGAGAAGCGTCCGTTCTATGCGATGGACGATCCTGAGGATCCAACCTATACTTTGAGTTTTGATTTGCTTTTCCGCGGCATAGAAATTACGACCGGCGGTCAAAGAATTCATGATTATAATCAGCAGATCGCTAAAATGAAGGCGCGCGGAATGAATCCTGACGATTTCGAAAGTTATCTGATGGCGCATAAGTACGGCATGCCGCCGCATGGTGGATTAGGTCTTGGGTTGGAACGTATTACCATGCATTTGCTCAGTTTTAAAAATGTTCGTTATGCGTCTATGTTCCCTCGCGATATCAATCGTGTTACTCCGTAAACCTCAAAATAAAACAACAAAAAGGTGTCGGTTATACCGGCGCCTTTTTTGGTCAATTCAGTAATTGTTTTTATTCGGAACAGGCACTTTGTTTAAAAATTGTCAACCAAATTAAAATATTTGGTTGACAATTTAAAAGGAGTATGGTAAACTCAATTCATGGGATTGAAAGATGAAATTTTGAAACAATTTGAAAGTTCGCGAGGGGTAAGTTATTCCGGTGCAGAGCTTGCCAAACAATACGGGGTCAGCAGAGCGGCTGTATGGAAAGCCGTCAAGTCGCTGCAAAAAGAAGGCTTTGCGATTCAGGCAACAACGAACCGCGGGTATACATTTCTT
>CASEWU010000108.1 GCA_949291725.1 uncultured Bacillota bacterium | reverse complement strand
TGTAGGTTACGTGTGAGGATTGCTTTGCAATCGCTATTCCGTTCCTTACGACTCACTGTCTCCCCCGCCAAACGACAATCTGCAAAGATTGTCGTTTTCTTTTCGTAGGTTGCGTGTGAGGATTGCCTTGCAATCGCTATTCCAATCCTTATAACTTTTACTATTTTAGCGCAAAAGGCAAATAAAGTCAATTTAATCGCATGCCTTTTGACGATTTGCTCTATAAATCCCTCTTCGTTTTCACTTTCCACACTATAAATCGACAATATTTTTGCAATTTTATATTTTTGTATTAAATAAAATTCTTGACATGCCACAATTTGTTTGATAAAATAATATAAAAAGGAGCCTGAAAAAATGATAAAGCGTACAAAATACCTGCAAAAGATAATACCGTTTATCGACAAACCGCTCATCAAAGTGATTATCGGAGTAAGACGCAGCGGCAAAACCGTCCTGCTTTCTCAGATCCGGGAGCACATCTAATTCTCGGGCGTCGAAAGCGAACGTATCGTCGAATTGAATTTCGAATCGTTCAGCAACCGCAAGTACCAAAACGCCGACGCCCTCTACGACTTCGTTCTGCAAAAGAGTAAAGCAATTTCGGGAAAAAAGCTGTATTTGTTTTTCGACGAGATACAGGAAGTTACCGATTGGCAGAAAGTCATCAACTCCTTCTCCGTCGACATCGACTGCGACATTTATATCACCGGATCCAACTCCAACATGCTTTCCGGCGAACTTGCCACCTATATCGCCGGAAGATATGTCCATTTTACCGTCTACCCTTTTACTTTTTCGGAATATCTGGAATTCAAAGGCGGCACAGACAGCGTCCCTCCTGTATGGAACGCGAAAAACGAAGCGTATTTCGACGACTACCTCCGTTTCGGCGGGCTGCCGCAGCGATTCATTTTAGACGACGAGCAATCCGTCCGCGCCTATCTGGACGACGTTTTCAATACGATCGTCGTCAAAGACATCATCGCCCGCAATAAGATCGGCGACATCGACCTTTTGCAGCGTCTGACCGCCTTTCTGCTCGACAATATCGGCAATCCGTTTTCCGCAAACGCAATCTGCAACAAACTCAAAAGCGAAGGCGTAAAGACCACCGTGGCGACACTGATGAACTATATCGCCGCAATAAAAAACGCGATGGTCGTTTTGACGGCTCCCCGCTATGATCTGAAAGGAAAGGCTTTGCTTTCTACAAGCGAAAAGTATTACGCCGCCGATCTCGGCTTGCGGAACAATGTAAAGAGTTCCGACATCGTTGATTACAACAAACTGTACGAAAATGTCGTCTTTATCGAAATGCTCTCCCGCGGCTATGAGATTCGCGTCGGTAAAATCGGCGATTATGAAGTCGACTTTATCTGCCTGAAAGGGCGCGAGAAAATTTATATCCAGGTCGCTTATCTGCTTGCCGATCAGACAGTTATAGAACGGGAATTCCGCCCGCTTCTGAAAATTGAGGACAATTTCCCGAAATACGTCGTCAGCGGCGACAGACACGATTTCTCGAACAACGGCATCATTCACAAAAATATTATCGACTTTCTGCTTTCCCCCGACCTCTGATGTATCCGCATAGTCGGATGGGGACGTCCACCAAAAGCAAAACAGGCAAAACGCCCGCCGCAAACCGACGTTGCGGCAGGCATTTCTCTTTTTACCCCTCTCAGAATTCGCAGTGCATCGGATAAGTCAGATAGCGGATCTCGTCGAGTTCGCCCGCCGATG
>CASEWU010000107.1 GCA_949291725.1 uncultured Bacillota bacterium | reverse complement strand
TCGATCAACATTGCCCGCATGGCGAAACAGAATGCGCTTGTCAAAAAGATGGTCGCTTGCGAAACTATCGGCTGTATCAATGTCATATGTTCGGATAAGACGGGAACGCTTACCGAAAATCGCATGACGGTTACGGATATATGGTCGCAGGGGGCTTTCAAAGCCGTGCAGGATTTTAAAGACCCTGTAATGCTCACCAATTTCTGTCTCAACAGTACGGCCGATCTTTATGAAGAGGATAATTCGGTGCGTTTTGTCGGAAATCCGACGGAAGGAGCTTTGCTCGTTGCGGCAGAAAAAGCCGGTACGTACTACAAAAATATGCGCGAAAGTTCAGAAATTTCTGATCTGTTCCCTTTTTCATCGGATACGAAAAATATGACGTCTTGCGTGAAAAACGGGGCCGGCTACACAATCTATACGAAGGGAAGTCCGGAGAAGATCCTGGCTCTTTGCAGTGTTTCCGAACCGGAGCGGCTGAAGATCGAAGAAGCGATCGTCGGATTGCAGAAACGTGCGCGGCGCGTTCTTGCGTTTGCGCATAAAGATGTTGCGGCGCGGCCGCTTTCGCGCGAGGATGCGGAGAGCGGAATGAAGTTTGACGGGTTTGTCGGTATTGCGGATCCGCTCCGTGCGGAGGTGAAGGACGCCGTTCATGCCTGCAAGACGGCGGGTATCGAAGTCAAAATGCTTACGGGCGACAATATTGTTACGGCGACGGCGATCGCGGACGAACTGGGATTGCTTGGCGAAGGCAATATCGCCGTGGAAGCGTCATATCTTGAAAATCTTTCGGATGAAGAATTTTCAAAAGTTTTGCCGAGCGTCCGCGTGATCGCGCGCAGTACGCCGCTTTTGAAAATGCGCGTCGTGAAAGAGCTTAAATCCAAAGGCAACGTGGTCGCGGTTACGGGCGACGGCATCAACGATGCTCCCGCACTGAAAAATGCGGACGTCGGGATCGCCATGGGGATTTCGGGAACGGAAGTATCCAAAGAAGCGGCGGATATCGTGCTTTTAAACGATTCCTTTTCGACCATCGTTACTACGGTCAAATGGGGCAGGGGAATTTATGAAAACTTTAAACGCTTTATTCAGTTTCAGCTTACCGTCAATGTGGCATCTGTCCTGACCGTATTTTTGTGCACTATTTTCGGGATGTTCTGGGAAGGGTTCGAAGCACCCTTCTCGGCGCTTGATCTTTTGTGGATCAATATCATCATGGACGGTCCGCCCGCGCTTACCCTGGGGCTGGAACCCATCCGCGACGATCTGATGAGCCGCAAGCCCACGGGCAGGACGGAGAGCATCGTCAGCCGCGAAATGCTTGCGCGCATTGCTGTGAACGGTGTGTTCGTTTGCCTCGTCTGCCTCGCGCAGATGAAATGGAATTTCCTCGGCATCGAGTCGGCTGAGGTTTCTACGGCAGTGTTTACGATGTTTGTATTGTTCCAGTTGTTCAACGCCTTCAATTGCCGCGAACTTGGGGATAAGAGCATTTTCCCGTATCTTTTGAAAAATAAACTGATGATCGGGGCGTTCATCATCGCGTTCGGGTTGCAGATCCTCATCACGCAGTTCGGCGGCGCTGTGTTCGATACCGTTCCGCTGGAATTTGTCGATTGGCTCAAAGTATTCGGAATCGCCCTTTCGGTTGTCGTGCTGGATGAGCTCGTCAAACTGTTCCGTCGTCTTACCGCTCGAAAGAAAGTGCAGACGGCGGCGTGATCCGTTTTCTTATGATTTATCAGTCTGCCGCGCGTTCGCGCGGCAGATGTTGTTTTCTTTGCAATTTATTCGGATGGCCTCTTGTCTTTTGGACTTAATTTGCTTTTTTGGAAAGCAAATTGCGGCTTTCCCGATCCGCACAGAAAATTGTGTGATTTTACAGTCAATATTTTTTGAAAACAGCGGGCGGCGGAAGAATTTTTCTTCCGCCGCCCGCTGTTTTTTGTATTTACTCTCATTTGTTTCAGGAGAACATTGCGCTTTTTTATTTTTTTGTCCATATTATTATACGATAACTATTGGTTAGTTGTCAAGTAAAAACTAACCGTTGGTTATATTATAAAAGTATGAGAGCAAGCGAAATTAAAGAAAGACTGCGGGATGAGATCATGCGCAGCGGAATGACGAAAGCGGAAATAGCAAAGAAAGTAGGGGTATCTCCCGAAATGATCACGCAATACTGCACGACGGGAAAACTGCCGCGTCTGGATACGTTTGCGGCGCTCTGCGAGGCGTTGGACGTTTCGGCAAACTATATTCTGGGACTGAAAGATATTTAAGCGGACTTATTTTGTCTTTCTGTCCGTATCGGTCTGATTTGTCTGTAAACGGAGCGGCCGGCTGTAATGGCGCGATCGGCGGCGGATGTACGGCTCCCGTATTCGGTATGCCCGATTATGGCGGAATCGGATGCGGCATGCGCGGGCGGAGAGAGATTCGGTACTGCGTGCGGCGCCGGGGAGGTTCTCTTCGGGTATAAACGGAGCGGCTTTTTCGGTAAAGTGTTCGTGCAGGCGGCAGATTCAGGCGCGGGGCGGTTACGGTATTTTAATATGCCGACGCAGGTTTTAAAACAAAAGCCGGAACAGAGTCAAAGTAAAAATCGGAATGAGGAATTTATAAAAATCGTTGACACTTTCCTGCCTTTTTATTATAATATTAATAGAATAAAATCGATAAATTTTTATCGAATTATTGCCGCGCGAAGGGGGAAAGCCAAAGCGCGGTTTCGGTGTGTCCGAAAGATCCGAGGAAAGGGGAAGGCGTCGGTGAACGGAAATACGGCGAGGAGAGGGCACGCGGAAGCAAAAACATATCGAGAGGTGAAAACGATGGTTCTGAAAGTTTGTGTGGGGAGTTCCTGTCATTTACGCGGTTCGTATGATGTGATCGAGGAGATGAAGCGTCTGATCAAAAAGTACGGAGTGGAAGACAAGATCGATCTGCAGGCTACCTTTTGCGTGGGGAACTGTACAAACGGCGTGAGCGTGCTGGCGGATGAACTGCTGCTGCACAACGCAAATAAGGACAACTGCGAAGAACTGTTTCTTACGCAAGTTTACCCGCTCGTAAAATAAGGACGGAGGCGAAGATATGATCCGTTATCTCGACTTTAAGGACGCGCGCTGCAAGGACTGTTATAAGTGTCTGCGCGAGTGTCCCGTCAAAGCGATCAAGGTGGTCGATCATCATGCCAAGATCATAGAGAGCCGCTGTATATTGTGCGGGCACTGTACCGAAGTATGTCCGCAGAATGCAAAGAGTGTACATACCGAACGCGCAGAGGTGGAAAAACTGCTTGCGGGCGGAAACGTGGTAGCGTCGGTGGCGCCCTCTTTTGTATCCTCTTTCAATTTACAGGATTTTTCTGTCATGAAGCTTGCACTGGGCAGACTCGGTTTTGCCGACGCGGAGGAGACGAGCATAGGAGCGCGGGAAGTTACCGCACAGTACAGAAAATTGCTGGAAAGCGGCACATACAAGAATTTTATCACGTCCTGCTGCCCTGCGGTGAATACGATGATCGAGCTGTACTATCCGAAAGCTCTCGATTATCTTGCGCCTGTCGATACGCCCATGATCGCGCATGCAAAAATGATTCGCAAGAAGAGGAAAAATGCAAAGGTTGTATTTATCGGGCCTTGCATCGCCAAGAAAAGGGAAGCGCATGAGAGCGGCGTTGTGGACGGCGTTCTGACGTTTGAGGACCTCGCGGCGATGTTTGCGGATAAGGGCATCGTGCTGGACGAGATCGCCCGTCTGCCCGAACATACAGAGGGCGGCGTGAACCGTGCAAAATATTATCCGATCAGCCGCGGCATTATCAAATCGTTTGAAAATTATGTAGACGGGTATGAATTTGTTGCGGTGGACGGTACAAAAAAATGCAAGGAAGTGCTGGAAAACATTGAAAGCCTTTCGGGAATGTTCATTGAGATGAACAGCTGCGATTCGGCGTGTGTGAACGGCCCTTGTTCTCTGGCACTGAAGGCAGGTGCGCTCAAAGC
The DNA here is from genome assembly GCA_949291725.1 of uncultured Bacillota bacterium. Classification (GTDB taxonomy): domain Bacteria; phylum Bacillota; class Clostridia; order Christensenellales; family Borkfalkiaceae; genus Borkfalkia. The sequence goes on along the minus strand of CASEWU010000107.1, from coordinate 5,034 downwards.
AAATGCGGATATCCGAAAATACGTCAATAAAGATCTGCAAGAGCATGCGTCGGCGGCTTACGTCCCCGAAACAGAGCTGGATTTTACCTGCATGCATGAACGCAAGCGCACGGAGGATTTTGTGCCGACCGATCGCCAGCTGCAGGAGATCCTCGCAAAGACGGGCAAGACAAAACCCGAAGATATGCTCAACTGCGGGGCGTGCGGCTATGATACCTGTCTGGAAAAGGCATGGGCGGTCGCTAACGGTTATGCTAACATCGAAATGTGCGTACCGTTTATGCGCGAACGTGCCGAAAGCATGTCGTATGAGATCATACAGACCAGCCCCAACGGGATCGTTTTACTGGACAACGATCTCAATATTATGGAAATTAACGGCAAAGCAAAAGAACTTTTGGGGATCCGCGATTATGACGTAAAAGGGAAGGGTATTTTCCATTATTTCAATCCGACGGATTTTGTGCTTGCGGTCAACGATAATAAAAATATTTACAATAAGAAAGTTTTTCTGGAAAAGACGGGCAATTATATCGAACTGACGATCATTGTACTCAAAGACGGAAAGGGAACGTATGCGGTGATGAAAGATATCACGCAGGAAACCAAATCGGAAGAGCAGCTGGATAAAGTGAAACTGGAAACGCTGGCGACGACGGACGAAGTCATCAAAAAACAGATGCGCGTTGCGCAGGAGATCGCATCGCTGCTCGGAGAAACGACGGCGGAGACAAAAGTGGCTCTTTTGAAACTGAAAAAGACTCTGCAGGGCGAAGACGGAGGCAAGTGAAATGGCACTTTGTCTGGAAAGCGGCTATACGTCTTTAAATAAAAAGAACGAAGAACTGTGCGGCGACCGTGTGGAGAGCACGGTTTGCGGCGATTATACGACGCTGGTCCTTGCGGACGGACTGGGCAGCGGTGTGAAGGCGAATATTCTTTCCACGCTCACGTCCAAGATCCTGTGCACGATGGTTTCCAACGAAATCGATATCGAAGATTGTGTGGAGACGATCTTGTCCAGTCTGCCGGTTTGCAAAGTGCGCGGCGTTGCGTATTCGACATTTTCCGTTATCCATATGAACAGCGAAGGAAAGGGATATCTCTTTGAATTTGACAATCCGCAGGCGATTCTCCTTCGCGACTGCAAGAGCCGCGACTTTGAGCGCGAAGAAATGAATGTTCTCGGGAAAACGGTGTATAAAACGGCGCTCGATCTCAAAGCGGGCGATATTGTCGTGGTGATGAGCGACGGCGTGATCCATGCGGGGATCGGAATGACTCTGAATCTCGGATGGCAGCGTCCCGAAGTCATGGAATTTTTGGACAACAATGTCAAGCCGTCCATGAGTGCGCGCGCGGTCGCGTGCCTTTTGGCGGGGGTATGCAACGATCTGTATTTGGGCGAACCGGGGGACGACACGACCGTCGCCGCCGTGAAAGTGCGCGAACAACTGAAAGTATCGCTGATGATCGGGCCGCCTGTCGACAAATCGAAAGATGATTTTTATATTTCCCGCTTTCTGTCGGGAGAAGGGAAAAAAGTGGTCTGCGGCGGTACAAGTTCGCAGATCGTGGCAAGGCACCTGAAAACGACGGTGCGCGCTTCCTTCGATTTCCCCGACCGAGATGTTCCGCCCATTGGTTTTATCGACGGGATCGACTTGACGACCGAGGGTGTTTTGACCATGCGCAGGCTTCTCGAACTTTCCGAAAAATACGTTTCGCCGAAAGATCTTACGCCTAAGACGTTTACAAAGAAAGACGGTGCGTCTTTGCTGGCACAGATGCTGTTCGAGGAGGCGACGGATGTGCATTTTTATGTGGGGCAGAGTATCAATGCGGCGCACCAGGGACTGCCCATCGATATCACGATGAAACTCAAACTGGTGGAAAGCCTGGCGGCAAATCTGAAAAAAATGGGTAAGAACGTTCAGATCGATTACGATTAAGAGGCGTACGTTTTTTTCATGCAAGGGAAAAACGAGCACGCACGGAAAAGACGGTATGAATTCGTACAACGGCGGCAGAACGTGTGAAGCAATGGTCAGACTTCGGTTTGCCTCAGCTCAGGAAATGTTTTACGCGATGTAAGTGCTGTTTGAATACATGTTCTGAATATGGAAAAGGTAGGTAGAGAATTATGACAGATAAACGGATTTTTGACACAGCGGTACAGAAGCTCAAATATGATGTGCTCAAAGCGGTGATCCGCAACGAATACGAGCACTGCTACGAGAATATTTACATAGATATCCCCAAGGAGATTTCCCCGGGGCCGAAAGCAACCATGCGTTGCTGTATTTATAAAGAGCGTGCCATCGTGCAGGAGCGCATTAAACTGGCGCAGGGCGGCGACAAAAACAACCCGAACGTTGTGGAAGTGATCGACATTGCTTGCGATGAATGTCCGATCGGGGGGATTTTTGTTACGCCAGCCTGCCGCGGATGTATCGTGCATCGGTGCAAGGAAGTCTGCCCGCGCGACGCGATTCAGATCATTGATCATAAAGCAGTCGTCGATAAGTCCAAATGCATCGAGTGCGGCAAATGCACGCAGGCTTGTCCTTACGGCGCGATCATTGCGCAAAAGCGCCCCTGCGTCAATTCCTGCAAAGTAAAGGCGATTTCGGTCGGCGAGGATAAAAAGGCAGTCATCGACAATCAGAAATGTATCTCCTGCGGCGCCTGCGTGTACCAGTGTCCGTTCGGCGCGATCGTGGATAAGTCCATGGTCCTGGAAAGCATTGATATTTTGAAAAATTCGGAAAATAATCAGAAATACCACGTCTATGCGGTGATCGCTCCTTCGATCGTCAGCCAGTTCAAGTATGCGAAAATCGAGCAGGTCGTTACGGGCATGCGCAAACTCGGGTTCCATCAGGTGGTCGAAGCGGCTTTGGGAGCGGATATCACGCTGTATCATGAGGCGGAGGAATGGAAAGAAAAAGGAATTTTGACAACCTCTTGCTGTCCTTCCTTCGTAATGTTTGTGGAGAAAAATTTCCCCGAACTTGCGAAATACATCAGCCATTCCGTTTCTCCGATGGTGGAAGCGGCATTGCTCATCAAGCGTACCGACCCGAACGGCAAAGTGATCTTTATCGGGCCTTGCGCAAGCAAAAAACTGGAATATAAACTTCCGAAAACGCAGGGAGCGATCGATTCCGTCCTATCGTTTGAAGAATTGCAGGCGTTTCTCGACGCACGGCATATCGATGTGGGCAGTTTGGAAGAAACGTCGTTGGATAACGCTTCTTTCTACGGAAGAATTTTTGCAAAGAGCGGCGGTATAGCGCAGGGCATTGCGGACGTTGCAAAGGAAATGGGCGTCGAGGGCGTACGCCCGCTCGCCATGAACGGGATCGACGAATGCCGCGCCGCGCTTACTAAACTTAAGTTTAACCGCGCAACCGAAAACTTTTTCGAGGGCATGGCTTGCGACGGCGGCTGCCTCAACGGTGCGCTGTGTCTCAATCACGGTCCGAAAAATGTGGTGGATGTAGATAAATACGGTGCTTCCGCAAAAGAAAAGACCATCGATAATTCCGTAAAACTCTATAAATTAAGTCTGGGAGAACAAAAAAAATCTGAATAAATTCTATTTTGCGCGGCGGCACATATGTGCCGCCGCGCAATTATCATAATTTTTACAATTTTTTTCTTGCTTTTTCTTTGCATGAATTTGAACACATATGTTTGATCATGGCAAAATACGTTCAAATCAGAAACTTTCTGCCTTTTTATTTTTTAGCTGTAGTTTTTAGAATTTCCGGCGTTTTCTTTTCCGCAAAGATATATTGCTTCTTCGTATTGGTTGTAAGCGGAGTCGGTCAGTGCGTTTTTTGTTTACGAGATCGTCCTTTTCGGCAAATGCCTTTTCTTGTTCGAAAGGGCGGAGCAAAGAAAATATAAATCGAATTTTATTCTTAGTCGATAAAATGATTCTCCGAATTTATTGAATAAACAGAGTTTTATAATTTAGTGCCTGTTTCATCTTCTAAGCCAAGAAGATAGTCGGCGCTTACATCAAAAATCTTGCAAAGTTTTTTGATGGACTTAATATCGGGTTCTGTTCTGCCTTGTTCCCAGCTTGCATATCCGTTGGGAGAGATCTTGAGCAGTTCGTATACGTCTTTTTGTGTCATGCCTTTTTCTTTGCGTATTGCTTTTAAAATATCATTAAATTCCATAATTTTTCCTTCTCTGATTTTATTATATCATTTATACCCAAAATGGGTTGATAATACTCAATTTGGGTAGTATAATAAATTATACCTAATTTGGGTATAAAAGGGGAATGCAAAATGCAAGAAGAGGAAAGAAAGAGGAAAAAATGCTTGTATTGCGGAAATTTTGAAGGCTATTATACAAAAGGATTACATTGTTTTGATCGCACAAAGCAAGGATATTGCAGAGAACAGGATAAGATAGTAAACAATCAGGATTCTTGCGGATTTTGGAAAACAAGCAGGCGCAGGTATCTTATGCGTCGGCGGGCAGTTTCGAGAGCATTGTATGAATCCTGACGGAGATCTCTGCGATTCGTCAGATCATGCAGGAGTGCGAGGATGAAGGGAAAAATTTGTAATGAAACACGTAGAAAATTATCGAAGATGCGCGGGATGCAGATACTATAAAGCATTTTATACAAGGGGAGCGTGTGCGTTCTATCGTGAAAGATTAGGATATTGTGAGAAAAATGAAAAAGCGGTAGGTGCAAAAGAATGTTGTGGAATGCATAAATACAGACGGCAACAAAATAAAACAGTAACTTTGGAGCATCTTCAACAAGTCATTAAAGAAGTGAAAGAAATCGAACTTATTTTGGGAGATTGTGATGTTTGATATCATGGTGTCTTTAAATCGTTTTCGGCGTGTGCAGTTCGTAAGCTCTTCCCATAACACAAACGGCGATACCTAATTAGGTATCGCCGTTTGGTGGTGGAAAAAGGGGATCGTAAATCAGATAATAATAAGAATCATAATCTGCAATAGTTCGGATAAGGTTACTTGTGGCGGAGCAATTTGTTT
>CASEWU010000106.1 GCA_949291725.1 uncultured Bacillota bacterium | reverse complement strand
GGCAGAGGAAAGAAACAGTCCCTCGATATAATTCCGTTTATAAAAAGAAATAACAAGTTCGCATATTTCTTCGGGGGAAGCGGATGCACGTTCCACGTCGGCTTCGGCGCGGTTGGGACAATACAGGCAATTGTAGACGCACTTATTGCTCAAAAGAATTTTAAGAAGGGAGATACAGCGTCCGTCGGGCGTAAAAGAATGGCAGATCCCGCCGATGCTTGCATTTCCGATCCCGCCTTTTTTATTGGCGCGCGCAGAGCCGGATGAAGAGCAGGAAACGTCATATTTGGCGCTTTCTGTCAGAATGGATAATCTTTTGGCGTCGATCATACATTTTCTCCTTTGGCAATGCGAACAGGCAGAAATCTGTTCCGTCCTGTTTGCCCGTAAAACGGAAGCCTGTGTTTCGGTATGCGTAATTATCATCCCGTTTATCCGTCATTTTTCAGACTGAAACAGATGTTTTCCGCCTTTTGTGTGATTGTATTATACAGCAATCAGAACATATAGTCAAACATTTGTTTGTAATTCAGAAATAAAAAAATAAAAATTTCACTTGTTTTTCATGGAATGATAGTGTTATAATAATAAAGGGGAGTTACAATAACGGATAATAGAGAGAAACGGAGGAAAGGCGAGATGAAAGTACTGATCGTAGACGATGAAGAGATGATTCGGAATGTGTTGCGGGAGTATATTGAATTTGAGGGAAATGAGGCGTACGAAGCTGCGGACGGTATACAGGCGGTGAAGATGTGCCGGGAGAATGATTATGACATTATATTGATGGACGTGATGATGCCGTCGTTGGACGGGTTTTCGGCTGTAAAGGAGATACGCAAATTCAAGGATATACCGGTGATCATGTTATCGGCGCGGGGAGAGGAATACGACAAGTTGTTTGGCTTTGAGGTAGGGGCTGATGATTATGTAACGAAGCCTTTTTCGCCGAAGGAAGTGATGGCGCGGATCGCGGCGGTAACAAAGCGGCACAAAGCGGGGGCTCCTGCGTCGCGGGAAGTTTTGAAATTTGAAGGGCTCGAAATAGACATGAAGGGGCGGAACGTATATGTGGACGGAGAGAAGCTGGACCTTACCCCCAAGGAATATGAGTTATTGTTTTATCTCGTGAAGAATAACGGGATCGCGTTGTCGCGGGAAAAATTGTTGTCGGACGTATGGGGTTTTGATTTTTACGGGGACGACAGGACGGTGGATACGCATATTAAGATGTTGCGCGGAAGTCTGAAAGAATACCGCAAATTTATAGTAACGCTCAGAGGTTTGGGGTACAAATTTGAAGCATGAAGGGAGTCAGGCATTTTCACAGTATAAATTTCATATTGTGGCTTAGCTTTCTGGTATTTGCGTCGATCATCATTCTATTTACCTGGATTTTCCAGACGACGCTGCTGCGCGTTTTTTTGGGAGCGCAGATGTCAGACGATCTGGATACATTCGGGAAGCTCGCATATGATAAATTGCGTACAGAGCTGCCGGTGAAGGAAAGTCTTGCGAATATAGAGCGATGTGTGCAGACGTTTCAGGAAGACGACAGGTCGGCAACGATTTATATTTATGCGGCGGACGGAACCAAATTGTATCCGACGGATGACGGGATCGAAGAGTATGCTCTGGTGATTGCGGCGAATGCGGAGGCCGAGGCACAATCGCAGGAATCGACGGATTTTGAATTTGCAAAGGAAAAGCTTTGCGCCTCTATGGGGAACTTTGAAGACGCCAAGAGAGGTATACCGGTGTTATTGCCGGACGGGCGGATGTCCTATATAGCATATATGGGCAACATACAGGCAATGGATACAGCCAACGGGACGGACGGAGCTTATTTATACATTGAATATTCGACGGCGATGGTGCAGACGGTCATGGGTACAATGCGGATCCAGCTGGTTCTGATATCGGTCATTGTTATTTTTTTGGCGCTGATCATATCCGTACTGCTTTCCATGAAACTTACGCGGCCGATCACACGTATTTCGCGGGCGGCGCAGCGGATGGCGGCGGGAGATTTTTCTGTAAATTTCAAAGGAGAGTATTCCTACGCGGAGATGGATGCACTGGCGGAGACGCTGGATTATGCAAAGGAAGAGATCGGCAAGTCGGATGAATTGCAGAAAGAAGTGCTTGCGAATGTAACGCATGATCTGAAGACGCCGCTGACGATGATCAAGGCATATGCGTCGATGATCCAGGAGATTTCCGGGGATAATCCGGAAAAGCGTGCAAAGCATACGCAGGTAATCATAGATGAATCGGATCGGCTGACATCTTTGGTGAATGATATCTTGAATTTGTCCAAGATTCGGTCCGGGATGGATTCTTTGAAGATCAGCAATTTTAATTTATCGGAATTTGTGCATACGGTATTGGAACGTTTCGATTATCTGACGGAGACGCAGGGATTCAGCATTGAGAGAGATATCGAAGATGAGCTGTACACGGAGGCAGACCTGGAAAAGATTGAACAGGTTGTTTACAATCTTGTGGGGAATGCGGTCAATTACACGGGTGAAGACAAGAAAATCGTGGTCGGGCTGAAGCGTACGGAAAAGGGACTGCGCTTTACGGTAACGGACACGGGAAAAGGAATACCGCCCGAAGAGATCAGTACGATCTGGGACAGATATTATCGTTCGGCGGAAACGCATAAACGTCCGATCAAAGGGACTGGACTGGGACTTTCGATCGTCAAAACCATTTTGTTGAAACATGGTTTCGATTTCGGGGTCGAGAGTGAAGTCGGGAAAGGCAGTACATTCTATGTTGTTTTTCCGGATAAATAAAATATATGTCTTTCATTGCGGCAAAAAAATTCACGTTTCGGGGAATTTTTTTGCCGCAAACTCTTTGAAAAGAATAAGAATTATTGTATAATGAAAGAAAAAAGGGCAAGGAGGACGTATGACGGAAAATACTGAGCAGCAACGCAGAGATAAGGAGTATTTGCGGCTGATTTCCGAAAAATACCCTACGATACAGGCGGCGGCGACGGAAATGATCAACTTGGAAGCGATCATGCGGTTGCCGAAGGGTACGGAACATTTTTTGAGCGACCTGCATGGAGAATACGAAGCATTCTGCCACATAATGAACAACTGCTCGGGGGTAATCCGTGAAAAGATAGAGCGGCTGTACGGCCAGTCGATGACCAAGAGCGAACGGGATGAGTTTGCGACATTTATTTATTATCCGACTGCGATCATAGAGGAAAAGAAAGCAAAAGGTGCGGATGACAGGGATTGGTATCTGGTACAGCTTCACCGTCTTGTGGAAGTATGCCGTACGGTTGCGTCCAAATATACGCGGAGCAAAGTCCGCAAGGCTTTACCGAAATATTTTGATTACATCATAGACGAGTTGATCAACATGGATCGCGACGACTTTGACAAAGAAGCCTATTACGGTGAGATCTTTACTTCGATCATCGAGCTTGGACGGGCGGAAGCTTTTGTGGTGGCGATGACGGAGTTGATCAAGCGGTTGGCGGTAGACTGGCTGCATATCGTCGGGGATGTGTTCGACCGAGGAGAAAGTCCGGATAAGATTTTAGATCTACTGATCGCCCATCATCATGCGGATGTACAGTGGGGGAATCATGATATTCAGTGGATGGGCGCACATATGGGCAACGAAGCAAATATACTGAGCGTTGTCGATCTGTCTTTAAAATACAACAATGCGGATCTGTTGGAAGAGCGGTACGGAATATCCTTGCGTAAATTGTCCGTGTATGCATCGGAAACAATGGACGACGATCCGCGTTTTTATCCGGTAGCCGCGGGCGGCGGCAATGTGGGGGAAGATGTTAAACTCACGGCAAAAATGCGCAAAGCCGCGTTTTTGATGCAGTTGAAAGCGGAAGGTGCGATTATTGAAAGGCGTCCTGAGTATGCCATGCAGGACAGAAACATTCTCCGAAATATCGACTTTAAGCACGGAACGTTTTTTGGTGTAAAATTGAACAATACGTACTTCCCGAATGTGGACAAAACGGACCCTTTGCGGTTTACGCCTGCAGAACGGGAGATCGTGGACGGGCTGAAACGTTCCTTCCGTGCGAGCGAGAAATTAGGCAGGCATGTGGCGTTTCTCATACGCTGCGGATCGGCGTATAAGATCTGCAACAACAATCTGATTTTTCACGGATGCGTACCTTTGGAATCGGATGGGAGTTATACCAATTTCTGCGGCTTTGAAGGGCGTGCGCTTCTGGATCATTGTGAATCGATGGTATATCGGGCATATGCGGCATTCAAAGCGGGAAAAGAGGACGAAGAAGCTTTGGATTTCTTCTTTTATCTGTGGTGTGGCAAAAATTCGCCTTTATACGGACGCGAAAAGCTTACTACATTTGAGCGGCTGTATATTGATGATAAAGCATTTCACAGAGAGAAGGATAACAGTTATTATACTTATTGTAAAGAGAAGGCGTTTTGCGAACGAATCTTAAGGGATTTCGGGATTTCGGGAAAATACAGTCATATCATCAACGGACATGTCCCGGTGCGGACAAAACTGGGGGAAAACCCCGTGAAGGCAGAGGGAAAGCTTATCGTGATCGACGGCGGATTCTGCAAAGCATATCATGAAAAAACCGGGATCGCGGGATATACGCTGATTTATAATTCACACGGTCTGCGTCTGTGCGCGCACGAGCCTTTCGATTCTATCGAAAAAGCGATTGAGCAGCACAGCGACATTCATTCGGAGGTAACGGTTTTCGAAACGCGAGAGAACCGTCTGCTTGTTAGGGATACGGATACGGGCAAGGAGTTGCAGGAACAACTGGAAGGCCTGAAAATGCTGATGAAAAGTTATGCGGAACGCAATGAATTCTGAGGCATAAAAGCGGGAACAAAGTGCTTGCGGGAATAGAAAGGAGATGTCGGAATGTTTGAAAAGAACGATAAGATACTGTTTATCATGCGATTTGTGATCAATGTAATTTCTGTGGTTGCGGGTATCGCGTGCATTATTTTGGGAATTGTTCTGGCCGCAAAAGGAGTCTCGAACGGATATATCATCCTTTTTGGGGGAGTGATAGGAATCGGGTTTTTCTGGTTGGTCTGGCAATTGTGTTTCAGTTATCTTTGCGATATCAAACTGATCCGCAATAAGCTGTACGGAGCGGACAATGACAGCCTTTCCGTTTTTTTAAATAATTCGCAAGAAGATCGGGAAGAAGATCCCGAACAAGAAGATCAAGAAGTATCTGCGGAAGATAAATCGGCACAAGAGCAATCGGCAGAGGACGATTCGGCAAAAGAAGGATCCGTCGAGGAAGTAGCACCGGATATCCAAAAAAATATTATGTTAAAAAAGTTGAAAGCTTTAAAGGATAAGGGGCGGATCTCTGAAAAAGAATACCAGGAAAAAAAGAAATACATACATAATTTATAATATTTTTAACAGGAAAAACCAATCCATACAAAAGGGGACGGAAGGCAATGCCTTCCGTCCCCTTTTGTATGAGCGCAGTTTATCGCAGACGCAGAATGAAATTTTTTGATGGATAAAAAACAGTGAAGCGAAGGGTTACAGGTAAAACAATAAAAAACTTAATCTAATTTTATAATGTTTGTATTTTCAAGATTTAATCTTTGCTGAATTACCTTGATCGCAATTTCTGATTTATCAATCCCTATATATTTTCTTTTTAATTCTTTTGCGGCCACTAAAGTTGTACCTGAACCGGCAAAACAGTCCAAAACGTAACTGTCTTCCCTTGAGGATTGTTTAATAATCATTTTCAGCAGTTCAAGATTTTTTTGAGTAGGGTATACTGGATCTTGCGGGTCTTTGAAAGTCCAGACATCTTGAATTTTTTTCCCTTTGTGTTCATCGGCATATTTTTTGATTCTCGGGTTGCCTGTTGATGACCATTCGATTAATCCCTGCTCATCTAATTTATCAAATTCTTCAGGAGATGTTCTCCAATGCCTTCCTTCCGGAGGCAACATCCCTCGCCATTTTTGTCCGGTTATTCCGGAAGATTCTCCGGGAGCATGCAAGGGTATAGTGGTGTATCTTCTTCCGTTCTTGTCAATTTTTTCAAATTTTGTTTGAAGTTCTTTTTTTGTTAATTTAACTCTTACTTCATTCCAAATGTTACAATTCGCATTTTTGGAATAAAACAAAATCATATCTTTCTCATTTCCATAAGCTTTACGGTCAAAGTTTTTAGGGTTAGATTTTATTCGGGTGATGTCATTTTTGTAATTTTCTGTTCCAAAAATTTCATCTAAAATCACTTTAAAATAATGTCCCATTTTTGTATCAATGTGTACGTATATGCTGCCGCGTTCAGACAACAGTTCGTATAGAAGAACAAATCTTTCATACATGAAATTTAAATATTCTTCAGCATCCATCAAATCTTCATATGCGGTAACGGATGATTTTGATCTGCTGATCGTATTTGCTCGGTTCGGTGTGATTGAAAATATTTGATTTGTATTAAACGGGGGATCGATATAAATCAAATCAACAAAAGCTTTTTCTAAATTCAGTAAACGAGATAAACCAAGAAAATTATCACCTTGTAATAAAATAGAACCGGTGAAATCAAAGCCTGATAAAACGCCTTGTTGCGCAGCTTCTTCCAGTATTAAATTTTTCGGCCTTTTATCTTTAAAAATTAATTCCAACACTTTACTCCTTACAATGAAAACAAAAATTCTCTTAATAACAAACCCGATAAAATAATTTGTTCATCATGATTTTTTAAATAGTTATACAGCTTATTATCTTTTTTTATATATAAGACTCCGTCTAATATTGCAATAGGAATGACTTTTACACCTAATTCCTTGGAAATGAAAGGGCTGGTAATTGTAGATACGGCATCATCAAATTGTGCGTTCTGATGTCCGCCAAAATCGGTTAAAAATTTAGCTTCACCCACAACATATGTATTATTAAAGCGAGCGACAAAATCCAGTCCTTTTTCACGAGTATATCCGAATAATTTGTTTGCAAATCTTTTCATTTCTTCGTCAGAAACATTTAATACAGCGTTATCAGAATCAGCTAAAAAAGATTGAACACTTCTGTAAACAGGGGCGCCCAACGTCTCTTTGTTTAACCAATTTTTAAATAAAGGCCCCATCTGACGGTTTGTTTCTTTGGGCATCGAACATTTCTCAAGAATTTCGTCAATGCCCATTTCATAAAGCATGCCTGCGATGCGGTTTACTGTATTCGGGTTTCTTGCGATAGAAGAAAAATCTCTTTTTAAATAGGCAACATAAGAATCTTTTATAGGAAACAAGTCCAATTTAAATAAAGATTTAATAAGCTCTTGGCTGTTTCTGTTGTTAAAATGTTTTTCAATTTGTTTTGATATATCGGGAGAGATGTCTCTGTGCAAATTTGGAGATATCGGATAAATTTTAAATAATTCATCTAAATAATTTCTTTGATTTGCAAATTCTACACTCATTTGAGTCCAAATGTTCATTACTTACCTCAAGGTTTTGATAATTCATATTTTATCATAGTTTTAATAAAAATTCAACTTTGATCATAAAACAAAGCGAACTATTTCAACAATTGTAAAGTCAACTGTAGGCAGAACTATATGTTATGGCTTAAAAAATCAGCTTTTTATTAGGATGATTATTTTGTTTTCGTGTGCCATATAAAATTTTTAATTTTTTCTGACTTTTTCGTGCTTTGTATGGTTTGCTTTTCTGTCAGTTGCTTGCACGGTGTGATTTGCCGAAAAAACAAAAAACGAAAGGCATAAGCCTTTCGTTTTTTTGGTCGAGGTGACGGGACTTGAACCCACGACCTCTTGGTCCCTAACCAAGCGCGCTACCAAACTGCGCTACACCTCGTTTAAAACAGCGTAATCTATTATACATGATTTTCAGAAAAAGTAAAACAATTTTCACGCATTTTCAAAAAAATTTTATTTTTGATTGTATCATTTATCAGGAAAAGGCAGAGGATAAGGGGGTAAACGAGCAGAGGAAGGGGGGAAATTCGGGCGAGGTATTGACAGGAGAAACAAAATATGGTATTCTATTTCATGAAATAATTTTCATAAGCAGGTGGTTTTGATTATGGAAGAAAACAAGAAGAAGGTTACTTTAAAGGATATTGCGGCCCGCACGGGATTGTCGGTAAATACGGTTTCGCGTGTTCTGAACAAGAAGCCTTATTATACAAAAGAAGTGGAGGAAAAGGTAACGACTGCCTGCAAAGAGCTGGGGTACATCGTGGATATGAATGCATCGGGTCTTCGCAGCGGGTCGACGCATACGATAGCGATTTTGTTTGACGATCTTACAAACCCGTTTTATTCATACACGACGGATATTATATCCAAGCGTTTTGAGGAAAAAGGGTATAATTCCATTATATTCAGCAATAACGGAAAATCTGCCTATGTAGATTATGATATGATCCGCAGCGTAGTGGCGCGGAAACCGGACGGAATCCTGTCGTTTTTGGAACCTGCGGCGGACATGGTGGATTTCATTAAGGATACGGGTATCCCGTTTGAAATTTTCGGCAGGGACGGTAAACCTTACGGAATGCACGGCGTCGATGCGGACGAGGTGTACGGCGGGCATCTGGCAGCGCAGCATTTGTTGGAATGCGGCTATAAAAAATTTGCGTATGTCGGGAGCTGGCACGACGTGAAAGTATGTCTGGACAGACAGAAAGGCTTCGAAGAAGGGCTGGCAGAAGGCGGAGCAAGTGTGGATCCGTCGCATATTTATTATATACGGGAGCAGGATTTCGGGACGATCATTGATTCGCTCGTGAAAGATGAAGTTGACGGAATTTTCTGTTTCAATGATATTATCGCGTTTATCATAACGGAAGCGCTGGAAGAACGGGGCAAAGCTCCGGGCAGGGATTACGGCATTGTCGGGTGTGATAATATACAATTTATGATGCGGATGCCTCGTTTGCTGACAACGATCGATGTCGGCTGTGAAGCATTTGCGGAAGCAGGCGCGCAGCTGATGCTGCATCTCCTTTCCGGGAAAGAAGAAGAGCCTGCATCCTTCCGTTCAACGCATAAGTCTTTTTTGGTGAAAGGAAAGTCGACTCGCTGATTTGTTTTAAAAATTTGCTTGAAAATCCGAACGCCGCAATGCGCATTTTGTGCATTGCGGCGTTTTTTGTTAAAAGCAAAAACCTCGGCAAAAATATTTATTGCTGCGGCTTTATTGCACAATACAAACGGAAAACTTGCAAAAAGATCATCCGACAGAGCAAAGGTACCATCGGATGCTTTTAAGATGAAGAACATTTGCTTATATCCGTGTAGAACAGGGGAGGAGCGTTGCATCTGCAAATAGGGTGAGAAGCTTCCTATAGGGGTAAAGCTTTGAAAGCTTTTTATTTTTTTTCGTCGTCATGCGTGTTTTTCTGTTTTGTTTCCTCACAGGTGGGTTCCTGAGTAGAAATTTCAGCCGTAAGAACAAGTTCTTGCGGGGCTGATTTATATTCGTCATAGATGATTCTGAAGAAAGCGGGAAGCAGGGCCACGGCGCAGACAAGAGCCGAATAATTGCCGAGGTATCGTGCGACAACCCCGCCGAGGGCGGCGCCGATGACAAAGGCGATAATAACGGCGATGTAAATCAAACTCTTGCGCAGTTTTGCTTTATTTTTTTCGAGGATCCCGCCATGCAAATGCAGAACGGCCTGGCGCATATTATTGGTGCAAAAAGTAGTGGCAAGTTTTGCTCCGTGGCAGTCGGTGAAGGTATTGTATTGGAGAGCGCAGAGGAAAGCGACGGAGGCATAAGTAAACCAATCGGGAACGCTTGCCGGAATAAAAGAGATTGCGGCAAGGGCGATAATTTCAAATCCTGCGACCGCGATGTACGGGTGTTTGCGTTTTAGAACAGTCGGAAGGATCGCGGAAACGAGAATGCCGAGAAGATAGGCGAGAATGGAGAACAGATAGCGGGAAGCGCTGGAAAAATCACCGGAGCAGAGGCGGAGGGCGAACAGGACGAGGTTCCCTGTCTGGGCATTGCAGAAGACGCCGCCGTGCAGCATATAGGTAAAAGTTTCGAGGAAGCCGCCCGCCACGGCGAAGGACAAAAATATAAAGAGGGAATTTTCGGCAGAATATGTCTGGGAGTGTTTCATTGCGTAAAAATCCTTTGATAAAATCAAAAATATTGTATGTCATTGTATGAAAAAAGTCAATTTGGCGGTACAATTATTTTTCGGGTGAGTTATAAAAAAAATGAATGGATAAGGATAGGTACGTAGTATAAATTTTTCACAAAAACATAACATGCAGAGGGGCTCAAACCGTTGACAATTTTGACAAAATGAATATAATGTTAGAGAACCTAACAATCTGTGAGGGTACGATGGAAGAGAGACACATCGGGTACATGGTAAAATCGTTGAATCGAAGGCTGAATCAGGTGCTTTCGAACATACCGGCGATACGAGAAAATGAAACATTGACAGGTATACAGACATGGGTACTCCATTTTTTGTTTCGGAATGTGGATCGTGATGTGTTTCAAAGGGACGTAGAAGCGGAATTCAAGATACGCAGGTCTACCGCGACGGAGCTTTTGAAGGCGATGGAGCGGAGCGGATTGATTCGCAGGATACCGGTGGAATACGATGCCCGGCTGAAAAAGATCGTGCTGACGGAGTATGCGCAGGAGATACGCAAGCAGATCGGAGCGCAGATCGAGCGAGCGGAGGCGCAGATGACGGAAGGATTCACGCAGGAAGAGCTGAAGTGTTTTTTCGGATACATAGACAGAATGTGTGCGAATCTTGAAAAATGCGAGTGAGCGGATTGTTGGGCACTTATGCGGGCAGGGGCGCGCATAAGAGACTGGTCAGGTAAAAATTTTAAAGGAGTTAAAAGATGGTTAAGACTTTGGCGAAAAGTATACGGGAGTACAAGAAACCGTCCATACTTTCACCGATATTCGTATCGATTGAAGTCATACTGGAATGTCTGATGCCGTTGGTGATCATGCAATTTATTGCCAAGATCAACCCGAGCGGTACCACGTCGACGGAAGGCGTTCAGATGTCGACTATTCTCATCTATGGCGGAATATTGATTGCGATGGCAGTGCTGTCGCTGGTATCGGGCATGTTGTCGGGCAGATTTGCTGCGAGAGCGAGCGCCGGATTTGCGAAAAATCTGCGCAAAGATATGTATTATGCGATCCAGGATTATTCATTTGCGAACATCGATAAATTTTCGACGTCGAGCCTGGTAACGCGTCAGACGACGGATGTAACGAACGTGCAAATGGCGTATATGATGATCATACGTGTGGCGATCCGCTGTCCGCTGATGCTGATATTCTCATTGGCGATGGCGTTTACGGTAAACGTAACGATATCGTGGGTGTTCCTTGCTTTGGTTCCTGTTTTGGCAGCAGTGCTTGTTGTGGTTATTTTCAAAACGCATCCGATTTTTGTGCGCGTGTTCAATAAGTATGATAACATGAACCGTTCCGTACGGGAAGACATCAAAGGTATCCGTGTTGTAAAATCGTTTGTACGTGAAGATTTTGAAAAGAAAAAGTTTGAAAATGCTTCGGAGGACGTGCGCAAAGACTTTACGCTTGCAGAGCGTATTATGGCGGTAAACGCGCCTGTTATGCAGTTCTGCATCTGGCTTTCGTTCCTGTTAATATTCCTTCTGGCATCGCTTTTGACGGTTCACAACCCTGCCGATCCTGTGGGTGAAGAAAAATTGACGGTCCTTATCATGTATGCATCGCAGATCCTGTCGGCGGTCATGCAGCTTTCGATGGTTCTTGTCATGATCATCATTGCCCGCACGTCTACTGAACGTATTGTGCAGGTGCTGAAAGAAAAGAGCAATATTACTTCCCCTGAGAATGCGGTGAAGGAAGTAAAAGACGGCGATATAGTCTTTGAAAACGTCAGTTTTAAATATTCGAAAGATGCGGAAAAGTTTGCTTTGGCGGATGTGAATCTGCATATTAAATCGGGGCAGACGATCGGAATTTTGGGCGGAACCGGTGCATCGAAATCGACTTTGGTGAACCTGATCCCTCGGCTTTACGATACGACGGAAGGTGCGGTATATGTCGGCGGCGTGAACGTAAAGGATTACGATCTGGAAACGCTTCGAAACAAAGTTGCGATGGTTTTGCAGAAGAACGTATTGTTTTCGGGCACGATCAAAGATAATCTGCGCTGGGGTAAAGAAGACGCGACGGATGACGAAATGCTGCGCGTTTGCAAACTTGCTTGTGCGGACGATTTTATTCAGACATTTCCGGATAAATACGATACATACATCGAGCAGGGCGGCACGAACGTTTCGGGCGGACAGAAACAGCGTCTTTGCATAGCGCGTGCGCTTTTGAAAGATCCGAAAGTTTTGATTTTGGACGATTCGACGAGTGCGGTCGATACGAAGACGGATGCAATGATCCGCAAGTCGTTCCGCGAAGAAATACCGAATGTTACGAAGATCATCATTGCGCAGCGTGTTTCGTCTGTGCAGGATGCGGATCAGATCGTCGTTATGGACGGCGGAAAGATCAATGCGGTCGGCACGCACGAAGAGCTGCTGGCAAGCAACGAAATTTATCGTGAAGTTTACTATTCGCAGAATAAAATAGGCGCAGCAGCCGAAGGAGGTGTCTCGCATGAGTAAACCGAATATGGCGTTGCAGGGCAAGCCGAAGATTCATACGTTTAAATTGCTCGGAAGGTTACTTTCCTATTTGTTCCATTATTACAAAGTGCGCCTGATCGCGGTATTCTTATGTATCATGATCACGGCTGCAGCAGGTATCAGTTCTTCGATCTTTTTGAATCTGGTCATCGATCGCATCATCGATCCGATCCGCGCAGGTGCGGAATGGGCTGATATCAGCACATCGCTTTTCTATATCATCGGCGGCATGGGATTGATGTACGTGATCGCGCTGTGTGCGTCTTTCTTCTACAACCAGACGATGGCGGTCGTAACGCAGGGCTTTTTGATGCATGTGCGTAACGATATGTTTGGTAGGATGGAATCTTTGCCGATCCGTTATTTTGATACGCACACGCACGGCGACATCATGAGTACGTATACGAACGATACAGACGCATTGCGTCAGCTCATTTCCATGAGTATTCCGCAGGTTTACTATTCGATCGTGGCGGCTTTGGTGTTGTTTGTGATCATGCTTCTGATGAGTTTGTGGCTGATGTTTGTCGTCTTTTTCGGCGTGGCTTTGATGCTGGTCGTCGCGAAATACGTGGGCGGCAGAAGTGCCCGTTACTTTATCCGTCAGCAGGAAGAGATCGGTAAAACGGAAGGCTACATCGAAGAAATGATGGGCGGACAGAAAGTTATCAAAGTTTTCTGTCATGAAGAGCGCGCAAAGGAAGATTTTGATAAGATCAACGATCGGCTTTGCGATGCGTCGGATAAGGCGAATGCATACGGCAATATTCTGATGCCTGCCGTCATGAATATCGGACATTTTGCCTTTGTGTTGGTGGCGATTGTAGCAGGGCTTTTGGTCTTGTTCGGAGCGGAAAATTTGTCCGTAACGGGTTGGACTGCCCTGACGGGTGCAACGATCGCATCGTTTTTGAATATGTCCCGCCAGTTCTCTCTGAATATCGGTCAAGTTTCGATGCAGATCAACTCGGTCGTCATGGGACTTGCCGGAGCCGGACGTATCTTTGAGCTTTTGGACGAACAGCCGGAAGCAGATGATGGGTATGTTACGCTTGTCAATGCCAAAATTGATGAAAACGGAAACATTACGGAATGTGCGGAGCGTACCGGGAAATGGGCGTGGCGTCATCCTCATAAAGCGGACGGCAGTGTTACGTATACGGAGCTGAAGGGAGATATCCGGCTTTTCGATGTCGATTTCGGATACGTGCCTGAAAAAATAGTGCTTCACAATGTCAGTATTTATGCGAAGCCCGGGCAGAAGATCGCTTTTGTCGGCGCGACAGGTGCAGGCAAAACGACGATCACAAACCTTTTGAACAGGTTTTACGATATAGCTGACGGTAAGATCCGTTATGACGGGATAAACATCAACAAGATCAAAAAAGCAGATCTTCGTCGCTCGATGGGTATCGTTTTGCAGGATACCAACCTGTTTACGGGCACGATCATGGAAAATATCCGTTACGGCAAACTGGATGCGACGGACGAAGAATGTATTGAGGCGGCGAAACTTGCAAATGCGCATGATTTCATCACGCGTCTGCCGGAAGGATACAACACGGTTCTTCGTCATGAAGCTTCCAACCTTTCGCAGGGCCAGAGACAGTTGATCTCCATTGCCCGTGCGGCAGTAGCGGATCCGCCTGTCATGATTTTGGATGAAGCGACGTCTTCCATCGATACCAGAACAGAAGCTTTGGTACAGAAGGGTATGGATGCCTTGATGCAGGGAAGAACGGTATTTGTAATCGCGCACAGACTTTCGACGATTCAGAACTCGGATGCTATCATGGTTTTGGATCACGGCAGGATCATCGAGCGCGGTTCGCACGATCAGCTGATCGCACAGAAAGGTGTTTATTATCAGTTGTATACGGGCGCGTTTGAATTAGAATAATCTGTCACGCAATGAAAAGAGCATAGGCAATAGCCTATGCTCTTTTTAAATGCATACAATTGCGTAGGCAAAGCGGTAAGGCCACAATGACGGTTCGGTAGCGGTTATTTCAGTTGCAGATTGTTGCGTTTTAAAGGATACGGCCAGCATGGATAAATGTTGCCGCTGATACATAATTTTATGATATTATAAGGCAGAATAGTCGTCATACGGGTTAAATCGCAGCACTTTCCGTGATTTTTGCATAGCGGAGACAGATAAAGTCGGTGATAAAATCGTGCCCTTTTTGGTTTGGATGGATGCCGTCATCGGAAAGAAAGCTAAGATAATCTTTTTGCAGAAGAAGGGGGCTGCGAAAGTCGATGAACTCGCAGTTATGAGCGAGCGCTGCCTTGAGAATGGCTGTATTGTAACATTCCTGATGTCGGGAGATGTTCGACAGATCGCCGCGAAAGAATTGCAGAATACGATCCCTGTCGGCACGTGCGCAGATGACGTTTTCAAAATATCGCTTTGAATCAATGGGCGGCAAAGCAGTAAAAATCGGACGGATCCTGCGTGATTTTAATTTTAGGATCAGAGCCGAAAGAATGCTTTCAAATTCAGGCAAGGGGGTAATCGGAGAGTGTTCGCCGAGCGGATCTTTGGCAACCTCTTCCCAGGAATAATCGCAATCGTTTCCGCCGAGCGAGATAATTAGCTTATCGTGCGATCCTGTGTGTTCATCTGCCCATCTTTCAAAATGACCTTTATAAAAACATTTTTTTAATGTTTGGCCGAATGCGGAACAATTTTCAATATTTACATGCAGTCGTTCGGAAATATTCGTTACGGCACTGTGCCGGATGCGGCAAATGTGTTTATCCTGGAGGAATAATCCTTTCGGGATGGAGTCTCCGATGACTGTTATTTGTATACCCGGTCCGAAACCGTTGTTCAGATACATTGCAGGGATTTTATTGTCCTTCTCTTTGATCGGATAAATAGGGGTGATCATTGTCTTCTCCTTTTGCTTACCGCTATGTCTGCGGCTGTTTAAAAATACATGTTATGGCAAATCATTTGCCGTTTATGGGGAAATTTATTTGAATTGCAACAACGCATTGTCTTATTCATTGCGCATATTTTATCTTTCGCGGACAAAGCTGTAATGTCAATGGTGCCGCATATGCTGCGTAAATGCGGTGGGGCATTCCTGTGCTGAATGAGAAGCTATTGTCGTTTGCAAAGTCTTTGTTTTCGGAAAATATTAGGGGGAACGGGTGCTACACATGCTGCCTCAAAGCAAGGGCATCTTTGTGCTGAATGCGAAAATACTACCATGTGCAAATTCTTTGTCTTCGGACAAAGCAGCGGGCAGATGGGGACTACATGTGCTGCCGCAAAGCAGGGGACATTTCTGTACTTAAAGAAAATAACATTGCTATGCGCGATACCCAAAACGAACGGAACGCCATCAAATTCATAGGCGGCATAAGATATTAATCCTTGAACGATTTGTTCTTTATCAGTATATATCCGTTTTTCCGGAAAGTAAAACTACTTCGAAAAAACTCAATTATACATTTTATTTTTCAGAAGTAGAGAACAGGAAGGTCGGCTCTACTCTGGGTAGAATTGGGTATCGGGTGAGTAGAAGAAAGGTTTTAAAGTCTGAAAAACGTTGATAAAACATTGATAAAACGTTGAAAAGTTGATAGCGGGTACAGAAAATATTTTACGCGTGCGCGTATTTATGCTATAATAATAGTATGGAAGAACTCAGAGCGGTCGTAGCGCGCAATCTGACGGCCTGTCGCAAAGCGGCGGGACTGACGCAGTTGCAGCTTGCGGAAAAACTGAATTATTCGGATAAGGCTGTATCGAAATGGGAGCGAGGGGAAAGTTTACCGGATGTGGCGGTATTGTGTGAACTTGCGAAGTTGTACGGAGTAACGTTGGATTATCTTGTTGTGGAACATGCGGATAAGAAGCCGGCGCTGTATGGAAGGGAAAAACGGCGTACGAGGATTCTTGTTACGGCGATGAGCTGCCTTTTGGTGTGGTTTGTGGCTACGCTTGTGTTTGCCATGCTTCATTTGTTCCAGGCGCAGGGAGAAGGGCAGTGGCTGCTGTTTATATGGGCAATACCTGTAACATTCATACTGTGTGTGATATTTTCCGGAATATGGGGGAACAGATATCATCGCACTTTGAGTGTATCGGCACTGATCTGGTCGATCGCACTGGCGCTTTTTTTGACGTTGCCTTTGCCGAACAGTTGGCTGTTCTTTGTGGTGGCGGCGCCGTTGCAGATTCTTACCGTATTTTGGTT
>CASEWU010000105.1 GCA_949291725.1 uncultured Bacillota bacterium | reverse complement strand
GGCGATTACAGCCTGGACGAGAGCCTGAAATATTTATCGGGGCTTGGCGTGGATGAGTTTGAACTGGGCGTGGGAGGATATCCCGGCAAGGCGCACGCGGATGCTTTGGTTCTGAGTAAAGACAAAGCGGCGCGGGAAAAACTTTTGGAAACGTTCCAAAAATACAATATGGGTATTTCGGCGCTTTCGGTGCACGGAAACTGCGTGCATCCGAACAAAGAGGCGGCGGCGAAATTCGAAGCGGACTTTGAAGCGGCGTGTGTGCTGGCAGGGCAGATCGGTATCGATCGCATCGTAACGTTTTCCGGCTGTCCCGGTTCGGATCCGGATGCGAAACAGCCGTCGTGGGTAACGTGTGCGTGGCCTCCCGAATATCAGCAAGAACTGGATTGGCAGTGGAACGAAGTGCTGATCCCGTATTGGAAAAAAGCGGTAAGCTTTGCAGCGGATCACGGGGTCAAGCGGATCGCATTGGAGATGCATCCCGGGTTCTGCGTATATAATCCGGCGACTTGCCTTCGTCTTCGCGAAGCGGTCGGAGACCTGATCGGTGCCAATATCGATCCTTCGCATCTGTACTGGCAGGGCATGGATATACAGGAAGTTATCCGTGCCTTGGGTGAAAAAAAGGCAATCTATTATTTCCATGCGAAGGACACGCAGATGATGCCGCACAATGTCCGTATAAACGGGGTCTTGGATACCAAGTCCTTTACGCTGGCGGCGGATCGGTCGTGGGTGTTCCGTACTTTAGGATACGGACATGGCGCACAGGAATGGAAGCAGATCGTTTCCATGCTCAAGATCATGGGATACGACGATTCTGTATCGATCGAGCATGAAGACGGACTGATGTCTCCGAAGGAAGGATTGGAAAAAGCGATCTCTTTCCTGAAGGGATGCGTGATTACGCAGGATAACACCAATATGTGGTGGGCGTAAAGGAGGAAACGATGAAATTTGCGGTACAGTTGTATAGTTTGAGAGAACTTGCGGCGCGTGAAGGCGCGGAAGCGGTCTTGCGCACGGTGGCTCAGGCCGGTTACGACGGCGTGGAGTTTGCCGGATTTTATGATAAAACCCCGGATGAAATGGATGAACTGTTGAAAAAATACAAGTTGAAGCCCGTTTCGGCGCACATCGGGGCGGACAGTATTCAGCCGCAGATGAACTATATCGATCGGCTGAAGATCGGAAATATTTTTATTCCTTGGGTTGCCAAAGAGACGTTTGATGATCCGGAAAAGTTTTCGGCGTTTTGTTTTGAATTGACAAACTTGAAGGAAGTGCTTGACAAGAAGGGGATCTTGTTCGGGTATCACAATCATGCACATGAATTTGAAGACGGAAAAGACCGCCTGGAGCGTTTGCTGACGGCTTTGCCCTGGATGAAATCGGAATTGGATGTATTTTGGGCGACGGTTGCAGGGCTGGATCCGGTGGCATATATGAAAAAGTTAGGCAATCGTCTTGCGTTTGTGCATATCAAGGAAGCGGCAAAAGCTGCTTTGGAAGAGCCGCAGCCGATTGTCGGAGAAGGCGTTGTGGATATGCAGGGCGTGTTTGACGAAATGAAGCGCGGCGGCGTTGAATGGGCGGTTCTTGAAGTGGAAAAATATCCCTGCGGGGAAGCAGAATATCTGCGCCGCAGTCTGGAAAATATGAAAAAATTAGCGAAATAGCGGAGGAAAGAAAGATGAAGAAAATAAGGATCGGTGTGATCGGATGCGGCGGGATCGCGAACGGCAAACATATGCCTGCGGAAAAGCGCAATCCTGCGTCGGAGCTCGTTGCGTTTTGCGATATTATTGAGGAGCGTGCGGTAAAAGCGAAGGAAGATTTCGGTACAAAAGACAGTGCCGTCTATACAGATTACAGAGAATTGCTTAAAGATAAGAGCATCGACGCTGTGCTCGTTTTGACGCCGAACTGTGCGCATTGCGAGATCACGGTGGCGGCTCTGAATGCCGGCAAACATGTCTTGTGCGAAAAGCCGATGGCGATGAATTATGCGGAAGCGAAACAGATGCTGGAAGCCCGCGACAAATCGGGGAAGGTTCTGACGATCGGATACCAGAACCGTTTCCGTCCGGATTCTTTGTATCTGAAAAGACTGGCGGACAAAGATTATTTCGGGGAAGTATACTATGCGGAAGCGATTGCGATCCGTCGCCGTGCGGTTCCTACGTGGGGCGTGTTTATCGATCAGCAGAAGCAGGGCGGCGGGCCGTTGATCGATATCGGTACGCATGCACTGGATCTGACGCTGTTTATGATGAACAATTATGAACCGGCATATTGTGTGGGAAAGACGTTCCATAAGCTGAACAAACAGAGAGAAACAGGGAATGCCTGGGGCGATTGGGATATAGAAAAATTTACGGCGGAAGACAGTGCGTTTGGCTTTGTTGTGATGAAAAACGGCGCGGTCATCTATCTGAAATCCAGCTGGGCGCTGAATATGGCGAATCCGATCGAGGCGGTTACGACGATCTGCGGTGAAAAAGCCGGGGCGGATATGCTGGACGGACTGCGCATCAATACGATCATGGAAGGCAAACAGGTCATGATCAAACCGGATCTGCAAGGCGGATCGGTTGCATTCTTTGAAGGGACGGGCGGCGGAAATCCGGAAGATCTGGAATCGGCTTGCTTTACGAATGCGATCCAAGGGAAAGGAAAGCTGTATGTAACGGCGGACCAGGCGGCGGTCGTTACGCGCATTCTGGAAGGAATTTACGAATCGGAAAAAACGGGAAAACCTTACTATTTTGACTGATAAGGCATCAAGAGGAGGATTCTGAAATGAAAGTAACGGTTGTATGCGAACATAATGGTTCCATGGATTCGGAGGAAGGGAAAAAGGCATATCCGGAAGGGATGAACAAATGTCTCAGCGGCCTTTTGGAAAAAGACGGACACGAAGTAAATTTATTGCGCGCGGATGAGGGCGGCGTACATGGCCTTACGGATGAGGTCCTGGAAAATACGGATGTAATGTTCTGGTGGGGACATTGGTATCATTGTGCGGTGGATGACGAGTTGGTTTCTAAAATTGCGTATCGGGTTCAGCGCGGCATGGGAATGGTATTTTTGCACTCGGCACACGATTCCAAACCGTTCAAGAGGCTACTTGGCACAACTTG